>SCQY01000287.1 GCA_004298665.1 bacterium
CTACAGCGCCATGGTGGGCACAGGTGGGTTCGAACCACCGACCCCTCGCGTGTGAAGCGAGTGCTCTCCCACTGAGCTATGCGCCCTGGCGCGGAACGCACCGTATTATACCGTCCGACGCAGAGGCTGGCAAGCCCCTTCGAACAGCCTCACCCCTTTGACGCGAAAGGGGGCAACCTGTTATACTCACCGTCGCCTACGGGCGCGTAGCTCAGGGGGAGAGCGCCACATTGACACTGTGGAGGTCAGTGGTTCGATACCACTCGTGCCCACCATCATCGAAGGGAGGAGCCGGAATCCGGCACCTCCCTTCTTCTTTCTGCAATCCAAGGACGCCCCTAACTCGGGGCGAAGCGTACCGCATGCCCACCGAGACGACCGCGCATCAGCCGCTCAACGCGATCCGCCACACGGCGGCCCACCTCCTGGCCCACGCCGTCAAAGATCTCTATCCGGACGCGAAGTTGACGATCGGCCCCGCGACCGAGCAAGGCTTCTACTACGATTTCGATCGCAAGGAGCCGTTCACGCCCGAGGATCTCGAGCGGCTCGAGGCGCGGATGAAGGAACTGGTCGCCGCCGATCTGCCGATGACCGGCCGCGCCATCTCGCGCCCCGAGGCGATCGCACGCTTCACGGCCGAGAACGAGCCGTACAAGGTGGAGCTGATCCACGGCATCCCCGAAGACGAGACGCTCTCGCTCTACACGATCGGCGACTTCACGGATCTCTGCCGCGGCGGTCACGTCCACTCCAGCCGGGAAGTCGGGGCGATCAAGCTGCTCAACGTCGCGGGCGCTTACTGGCGCGGCGACGAGCACAACCCGATGCTGCAACGCATCTACGGCACGGCTTTCCCCACGCAGCCGGAGCTGGATGCCTATTTGCAGTTCCTCGAAGAGGCGCAGCGCCGCGATCACCGCAAGCTCGGCAAGGAGCTCGGCCTGTTCTCCATTGAGGAGGATGCAGGCGGCGGCCTCATCTTCTGGCATCCCAAGGGCGCAGCCGTCCGCCAGATCGTGGAGCAGTTCATCCGCGAAGGCCTGGCCGAGCGCAACTACCTTCCAGTCATCACGCCGCACGTCGTTCACGAGCATCTCTACGAGATCTCGGGGCACCTGGAAAACTTCGCACCGAATATGTTCGGCCCGATAGAGGTGGAGGAGCAGCGCTTCCGCCTCAAGCCGATGAACTGCCCGGGCCACATCCTCATCTATCGCAGCGAAGCGCGCTCCTACCGGGATCTGCCGCTGCGCTACAGCGAGTTCGGTACCGTCTACCGCTTCGAGCGCTCGGGAACGCTGCACGGGCTCACGCGCGTGCGCGGCTTCACCCAAGACGACGCCCACCTCTTCTGCACTGCCGAACAGCTGCAAGGCGAGTTCGAGCAGACAGTCGAGGAGGCACTGCGCCTGCTGCACGCCTTCAACTTCACGGACTTCCAGTTCTTCCTCTCCACGCGCGAGCAGCGCGGGTCCACGGACGAGATCGCCGAAGCCGCCATCCGCCACGCCCTCGAACGCTTTGCCATGCCCTACGAGCTGGACGAAGGCGGCGGCGCGTTCTACGGACCCAAGCTGGACATCAACCTTTCGGACGCCATCGGACGCAAGTGGCAACTGGGAACGGTGCAAGTCGACTTCGTCTTGCCGGAGCGCTTCGGGCTGAAGTATCGCGGCGCCGATGGCGAGGACCACCGCCCCGTGATGATCCACCGCGCGCTGGCCGGCTCCATGGAGCGCTTCTTCGGCGTGCTGATCGAGCACTTCGCCGGCGCATTCCCGTCATGGCTCGCTCCGATCCAAGCGGTGATCGCCCCGATCAGCGAGCATCAGCTGGAATACGCGCAGCAGATCGCCAAGACGTTGCGCGCGCGCAAGTTCCGCGTGCAGGTGGACGAGTCCAACGAGAAGCTCGGCTACAAGATCCGTCATTGGAAGGTGCAGAAGGTTCCGTACATCCTGGTGGTGGGCAAGCAGGAGGCGGCCGAGGGAACGGTAGCCGTCAACGAGCGCGGCATCGACGGGAAGCGTCTGCCGATCACCGTGGCGTCCTTCGCGGAGGAGCTGGCGCAGCGCGTCGCCGAGCGGCGCTGATGCTGCTTCTGGGAATCGAGACCTCGTGCGATGACACGGCGGCGGCCGTCGTGGAAGACGGCCTGCGCGTACGCGCCAGCGTGGCCACCAGCCAAGACGCCTTCCACGCCAAATACGGCGGCATCGTCCCGGAGATCGCCGGGCGCCAGCACGTTCAGTTGATCTCAGCCACCATCGAGCACGCACTCGAGACGGCCGGCACCACGCTCGCGCAAATCGACGGCGTGGCTGTCACGCACGGCCCGGGCCTGGTAGGCAGCCTCGTCGTGGGCGTCGCCGCTGCAAAGGCCATCGCCTATGCCGCGGGCAAACCGCTCTACGCCGTCAACCATCTCCACGGCCATCTCTACGCCGCCTTCCTCGAGCAGGAGAAGGCGCCCGAGCTC
>SCQY01000288.1 GCA_004298665.1 bacterium
GTCACGTGGCGCACGCAGTTCTGGCAGGTCATGCCCGCCACGGCGATCGTCTGGGTCACGGTATTCACACCAACTCCTTGTTGAACGCGAGGGCGTCCATCAGCTCACCGATGGCACGCTCCTCCTCGCCGGTGCGAATGGCCTCGGCGAAGCAGTGCTCGAAATGATTGCGCAGCTCCATGCGCCCCACGCGGTCGAGCGCGGCACGGATTGCGGAGATCTGCTTGATGACGTCCACGCAGTAGGCCTCACCTTCGACCATGCGAACGACTGCGTCGAGGTGGCCCCGCGCCGAGCGCAGGCGGTTGAGCATCTCCGTCTTGCGTTCCGCGGGGACGTGGCTGGCCCGTCGCTGTTCGCTCTTCATCGGTCCGATCCTACCCCACCTGGGGTGGGGCGTCAAGTTCTCCTCGCAGCCCTCCGGGTGGAAGAGGAACGCCTCTCGGCGAAGGCCTACGTACATGACCACCCCGCCAAACCGGCGCAACCGCGCCGCCAACGACTCCGACGTTCCGCTGCAGGCCCTCTTCCACGCCGAGGATGCCCCCTTCGCCGCTCAGGCGGGCGAGCCGGGGGCGTACCCCTTCGTGCGCGGCATCCGCGCCGACATGTACCGTGGGCGCCTGTGGACGATGCGCCAGTATGCGGGGTTCGGCACGGCCGCCGAGTCCAACGAGCGCTACCGCTACCTGCTGGCGCACGGCCAGACGGGGCTCTCGGTGGCCTTCGACCTTGTCACTCAATTGGGCTACGACTCGGACGCCGTTCCGGCGCACGGCGAAGTGGGGAAGGTCGGCGTCGCCATCGACTCGATCGAGGACGTCGAGACACTCTTCAACGACATCCCGCTCGACCGCGTCACCGTCTCCATGACCATCAACGCTCCGGCTTCGATTCTGCTGGCAATGCTGCTGGCCGTGGCGCGGCGCCGCAACATACCCTTCGACAAGCTGGGCGGCACGATTCAGAACGACGTGCTCAAGGAGTACGCGGCGCGCGGCACCTACATCTTCCCGCCGAAACCCGCGATGCGTCTTATCACGGACGTCTTCGCCTACTGCGCGCACGAGGTGCCCAGCTGGAACACCATCTCGATCAGCGGCTACCATATCCGCGAGGCAGGCTCGACCGCAGTCCAAGAGCTGGCCTTCACGCTCTCCAACGCCAAGACATATCTCAAGGCAGCCGTCGACGCCGGGCTCGATCCGGATACTGTGGCACCGCGCCTCTCCTTCTTCTGGAACGCGCACAACGATCTCTTCGAGGAGGTCGCCAAGTTCCGCGCGGCACGCGCCATCTGGGCACAGATCGTGCGGGACGAGTTCAACTGCAAGGATCCGCGCTCGTGGATGCTGCGCTTCCACGCGCAGACGGCGGGCTCGACGCTGACGGCACAGGAGCCGGACAACAACGTGGTGCGCGTGGCGATGCAAGCTCTCGCTGCCGTGTTGGGCGGCTGCCAGTCCCTGCACACCAACGGCCGCGACGAGGCGCTCGCGCTGCCGACGGCGGAGTCTGCGCGCTTGGCGTTGCGCACGCAGCAGATCATCGCGTACGAGTCCGGTGCTGCCGACGTAGTCGACCCGCTGGGCGGCTCGTACTACGTCGAATACCTGACGGGGGAGTTGGCGGCGCGCGCCCGCGCGTTGATCGCCGAAGTGGACGCGATGGGCGGCAGCGTTCCCGCCATCGAGTCCGGCTGGATGCAGACGCAGATCGCCGACGCCTCTTACGATGCCCAACAACGCATCGAGCGGGGCGAGCAGGTGGTGGTGGGAGTCAACGCCTTCGCCGAGCAGGCCGGCGGTCCGCAGATTCCGCTGCAGCGCGTGGAAGACGCAGTGGAGCGCGAGCAAGTGCAGCGCTTGCGCGCCTTCCGCGCGCGGCGCGATGCGGCGCGCGTGGCGCAACAGTTGAGCGATATCCGCCTGGCGGCTCAGAGCGGGGCGAATCTCATGCCGCACTTCGTGGAGGCCGTCGACGCCGGCGCAACGCTCGGCGAGATCTGCGACGTGCTGCGCGGCGTATTCGGCGCCTACAAGCCGCAGGAGGTCTTCGCGTAAGCGGGTCGATCGACCCGAGAGGAGGGATCATGGCCGTCCACGCCTCGACCAAGGAGCGTGAGGGGCGCGCCGCCGACGACCGACGGGCGACGACGGTCGCCATCCTGCGCATGCTCTTCGGCAATGAGCTCACCCGCACGTTCGCCGTTCGGCTCTGGGACGGTACCACGATCCAGTCGCGCGGGCCCGCGCGTTTCACTCTGCTGGTCAACGCCCCCGAAGCGTTGCGCGCCGCTCTGCTGCCCCCCGACGAGCTCAATGCCGGGCGAGCCTTCGTCAACGGCCTGCTCGACTGCGAAGGCGACCTCGAAGCGGCCGTCGACGTGCTGCAGGGAGCTTTCGGCCGCCTTCAGCCGCGCGCGCTTCCCACGCTGCTGACGTTGGTTCTACGCCTGCCCAAACCTCGTTCGTTCGACCACGCTGGCGAGGCCCGGCTGCGCGGGCGCAAGCACTCCCTCGAGCGCGACCGCGCGGCGATCGGTTTTCACTACGATCAGCCGATCGCGTTCTACCGCGCGTTTCTCGACCGGGAGATGGTCTATTCGTGCGCATACTTCGACGACGAGCGTGCCGCCACGCTCGACGAGGCGCAGATCGCCAAGATCGATCACGTTCTGCGCAAGCTGCGCGTGCAGACGGGAGAGCGGCTGCTCGACATCGGCTGCGGCTGGGGGGCGCTGGTCGTGCGTGCCGCGGAGCGCTTCGGCGCGCGCGTGCTGGGCGTGACGCTGAGCCGCCGCCAGCACGAAGAGGCGAACCGGCGCATCCAGGCCGCGGGCATCACGGCGACGGCGCGCGTCGAGCTGCGCGACTATCGCAATCTGCGCGGCGAGCAGCTCTTCGACAAGATCGTCAGCGTCGGCATGTTCGAGCACGTGGGGCGGTCGCATCTTCCCGAGTACTTCTCGACGGCATACGCACATCTGCGCCCTGGCGGCCTCTTCCTCAACCATGGCATCGCGGCGCGCTCCGGAGCACGGCGCTCCATGCCCCGCGAAGGCTTCGTGGAGCGCTTCGTCTTTCCGGACGGCGAGCTGGTGCCCATCGGCGAAGCGCTGCAGATCGCCGAGCGGTCCGGCTTCGAAGTGCGCGACGTGGAGAATCTACGCGAGCACTACGCGCGCACGCTGCGCTGCTGGGTTGCTAATCTCGAGCGCAATCGTACGGCTGCCGTGGAGGCCGCGGACGAGCGCACGTTCCGCGTCTGGCGGCTGTACATGGCCGGCAGCGCGCAGGGTTTCGCCAGCGGCCGCATGGGTATTCACCAGAGCCTGCTCGCCAAGCCGACCTCCAGCGGCAGTGTCGACATACCCGCGACGCGAAGAGACCTCTACCTATGAGTTACGAACAGCAATCCGAGCGCCGTTTGGATCACGTCGCCATCGTCGTTCGCGATCTGGAGCGCACGATCGAGCTCTACGTCCGCACGTTGGGCTTCCGGCAGGTCTACCGCGAGACGGTAGCCGACCAGAACATCGAGGCGGTAGGCCTTCAGGCAGGGGAGGCGGTGATCGAACTCCTTCGCCCCCTCGATCCCGCCTCGCCGCTCGTGAAGTATCTGGGCGACGCCGAGAGCAAGCTCCATCACACCGCCTATCGCGTGGCCGATCTCGAAGTGGAGCTGAGCCGTCTGCGCGCCGCGGGTGTCCGCCTCCTCGACGAGCGGCCTCGCCGGGGAGCTCACGGCAACGCGATCGCCTTCCTGCATCCGAAATCCACCGGCGGCGTGCTCATCGAGCTCTGCCAGCTCGTCGGACCTTGACGCCGCATGCTACCCTAAGAGTAACCATGTCCACCTCGCCTCGCTCCTATTTTGCGTACTGGTACTTTACGGACGCCCATCGAAGGAGCGGCTGAGGTTCGCGTATACCCCACGACATCGAGTTCGTACGCGCCCCCGCTCCACAGCGGGGGCGTTCGTTTTTTTTCCAGTCCCATCCGGAGGAGAGCCCATGAGCAGCAGCGTCCAACAACCCATCCCGTACGAAGCCTGGTTCTCGGACTTCCACGTGATGGCCGGACCGTGCAGTGTGGAGAGCCGCGAGCAGATCCATCAGGCAGCGGCCTTCCTCTCCTCGCGCGGGGTACGGATGCTGCGCGGCGGCGCCTTCAAGCCACGCACCTCGCCACGCTCCTTCCAGGGACTGGGCGAACCGGGGCTGCGTCTGCTGCGCGAAGCGGCAGATGCCCACGGCATGCTGGCCGTCTCCGAAGTGATGGATGTGGAAGCGGTACCGCTGGTGGCCTCCTACGTGGACGTGATCCAAGTGGGCGCACGCAA
>SCQY01000289.1 GCA_004298665.1 bacterium
CCTTCGAGGCGCGCAAGGTGATCGCCGCGCGCTACGAGCTGGCTCCTTCGGCTGCGGACCTGTTGGCCGAGCCTATCGTGGTGGCGCGCGCAAGCGGCACCTGCGTCACCCCGAAGCCGCTGCAACGCAAATAACGCTAGCGGAAATCATGCGCTTAGACAAGTTCATGAAGGTGGCGCGGTTATCGAAGCGCCGCACGGTGGCCAAGGAGGCTCTGGAGGCGGGGCGGGTGCTGCGCGCCGGACATGCCCTGAAGGCGGGTTACCAAGTCAAGGCCGGCGACGAGCTGGAGATCCACTACGCGCGCCGCACCGTGACCGTGCGCGTGCTGGCGGTGCCGGAGCGCCCGGGCGCGCGCGTCGACCCCGCCACGCTCTACGAGGTGCTGGCAGAACACGCGGAGGAGCTGCCCCCGTTGTAGCAAGTTCTATGCAGCGATACATCATGCACCTTTACATGATGTAATACTACATGATATGATGCTGTCATGACGCTCCCATTCGTCGGGCGAGATGCAGAGCTGGAGGCTCTCACCAAACGGGCCCAGCAGCCGCACGGACAACTTCTCGTCGTCTTCGGCCGCCGCAGGGTCGGCAAGACCTATCTGCTTGGACGCTTCGCGCGGAGCTACCCCAACGTTTTCTACGGAGCGAGCCAGCAAGCCGCCGCCATCGAGTTGGCGGCCTTTACCGAGACCGTGCGATCCTCGTTGGGTGACGAGGGACTGCCGCCCGGCTACGCCTTCCCAACGTGGGACGCGGCGCTGACGCATCTCACGTCACGCGCCGGCGAGCGGCGGCTCGTCGTCGTACTCGACGAATTCCCGTACCTCGCCGACTCGACACCCGGGCTCGAGAGCATCATCCAGCGCTGGTGGGATCATCACGGCAGCCGCAGCGCTCTCATGCTCATCCTGTGCGGCTCCGCCGTCTCCTTCATGCGGCGCCTCGACGAAGCTGCCGCCCCGCTCCATCAGCGCCTCACAGGGAAACTCCTCGTTCAACCATTCTCATACCGCGAGGCCGGCCAGATGCATTCGGGACTCTCCGGAGAGCGTAAGGCGACGATCTACGGCATACTCGGCGGAACCCCGCTCTACTTGGAGCAGTGGAATCAAGCGCACTCGCTACGGGAAAACCTCGTCGAGATCTTCGCGGATCCCGGCAGCCTCGTACTGAACGCCGCCGAGCTCACTCTCAGCGGTCACCTTGCGGAGGCAGAAGGCGCCCCAAGAATTCTCCAAGCCGTGGCTCTCGGCAACACGCGCACCAATCAGATTCACAACTATGCGCAGGTCGCCGTCGAACGCCCGCTCAAGCGCTTGGTTGAGCTTGGATTCCTCGAACGGCGCGTTCCGGCGCTGCAAGACCCCTTACGAACAAAACAATCCTTCTACCGCGTCGCCGATCCCTACTTTCGCTTCTATTTCCGGTTCATCGCGCCCAATCGGACGGACATCGACCGCGGTCTGGGCACGCAGGTCATCGACCACGACATCCTTCCTTACATCGATAATCACATGGGCCCAACATTCGAAGACATCGCACGAGATCACGCGCGATACTTGATTCAAACCGGCCAACTGCGAGCCGACGCGGTCTCCTCATGGTGGACACGCGACGGCCGTCATGAGATCGACATTGTCGGCACGCGCCATGCCGGCGTAAGCTTCGTTGGAACGGTAAAATGGTCAAACCGTAAGCTCGGAACCAACATCCTGCGCGACCTCGACGAACACGCCCAGGCCTTGCCGTCGCTTGAACCGCGTGCTCCCCGGCTCGTGTACGGGCGCGCGGGCGGGAATGCCGCACTACGCGCGCTCGAGGGTGTCCGCTGCTACTCAGCCGACGATCTCTACCTGTAGCGCGCGTTCTCACGTTTTTCGTCAGCTCTTCGCGGCTTGCGAGCACGTACATCGTACCCTCTTGGGCATGGAGACGGATCTGAAGACGACGTTTCGTTTCATGCTCGTCATGCTCGGCGGCTTCATCGCCGGTTGGCTCGCACTGCTCTGGCTGTTCCAGGCACGGTGGTGGTAGGCGATGCTGAATCTGCCGCGCCTAGAGCGCACCTGGCTGTGGCTGGGCGGCATCACGATGGCGTTCTTCTTCATCATCGTGCTGAGCCTGGCCGTCATGGCCGATATCGAGCCGCCGAGTTACGGCCAAACCATCGACCCCACCAAGGTTTCGCAAACACCGCCCTTTGACCACCCCGGGCTGCATCAAACCGGCCCCAAGGCCTATGAGGCGTACTACGTGGGCCAGGTGTTCTCGTGGAATCCCGCCAGCATCACGATCCCCGTGGGCTCGGCGGTGACGTTCTACGTCACCAGCAGCGATGTGGTGCACGGCTTCAGCGTGCCCACGGCCGACGTCAACGCGGAGGTGATGCCCGGCTGGGTCAGCCGCGTCGAGCACACCTTCCTGAAGCCCGGCGACTACCCCATCATTTGCAATCAGTACTGCGGCATCGGCCACTCCGCGATGTTCGCGCACATCATCGTACGATAAGGAGCGACTCAGTGGAGCAGCAACGCGCCGAAAATCGGCTCATTCTCGCGTATCTCTACGTCGCACTCGTCAGCGTCTTCATCGGGACCTTCTTCGGATTGCTCCAGGTGACGTCGCGAGCCGGGCTCTTTCAAACACCATCCTGGTTCGACTACTATCGCATGCTCACCGCGCACGGCGTGCTGCTGGCGCTCGTCTTCACCACGCTCTTCATCTCAGGGCTCTCCAC
>SCQY01000290.1 GCA_004298665.1 bacterium
CGGCGCAGCAAGTCCCGGCGCCTGCTCGAGCATCGGGTGTTCCTCGAAGGGCGGAAGCTCTTCGGCCAACGTCGCGTCGAATGTCGGCAGATCGGCTCCCAGCGAGGGGGCGAACTGCCGCCCACGCATCATGCGGAAGGCTGCGGCGCCGCCGCCTAGCAGGAGCAGAATCACGAGCGCGGCCAGCGCCCAGCGCGGTAGACCGAAGGGAACGGCGCCCGGTGCAAAGACCGCAGGCTGAGTGAAGACGCTGGGGTTGAAGGCGATCCCCTCGACCGTCACCGAGTCGCCGCGTGCCGGATCGATGCCGGCGGCGGCGGAGACGACATTGCGGACTTTGGTGATATCGGCCGGGGTGAGTGCATAGGCGGAAGAGCTGCCGGCCGCAGGGGCGGCGTTCGCCGGCGGAACCGCCGGCGGAACGTTCACGAGCACCGCCACGGAGAGCTTCGTCACTTTGCCGGGAGCATCGATGTGGTGGACCGTCGACTCGGTGACCTCGTAGTTGCGCGTCGTCTGCGATTTCGAGTAGTTGCCCGCCGCGGTCTGCTGCACGCCCTGGTAGGTAGGAATGTTGGACGTGGTTCCCGGTACGCCGGCGGCCGGCCGCCCGGCGGGCGCACCAGCGTAGCGCTCGCGTGAAAGCTGCTCCGAGCGCACTACGCCCTGCGGTGCGTACTGCTTGCTTTCGGTGGAGTTGGCATCGAAGTTCATGTCGGCGCTGACGCGCGCCACGGCGCGGTGGGAGCCGAGCGTCATATCGAGCATCGACTGGACGCTCTGCTGCACCGACGTCTCGTAGCGCTGCTTGGCCACGAGCTGCTCCGCCGTCAGATTGATCGCGTCATCGGAGCCGCTTTGGGCCGTCTTATCCGGAAGGAGGACGTTGCCGTCCTGATCGACGATCGTCACGTTCTCCGATTTCAGACCGGGTACGGCGCCTGCCACCAATTGGGTGATGCCGCTGACTTCGGAGGAGAGGAGCGTCATGCCGGGCTTCGTGGAGACCGCGATCGAGGCCGTCGTCGGCTGCTGGGCGGCCGTGTAGAGCTGGGCCTCCGGCTGAGCGATATTGACTCGCGCGGACTGCACCGGGGTCAGCCCCTCGATCGTGCGCTGGAGCTCCCCCTCGGTGGCGCGCAACTTCATGACCTGCTCTTGGAAGGTGGTCATGCCGAGGTTCGTCTTGTCGAAGAGCTCCCAGCCCGAGCCGTTCCCTTTGAGCGCCCCTTCGCCGGCCAATTTCACCCGCTCGGCGTAGAGGCTGTCCATGGGAACCCTAACGGTGGCTCCGCCCTCGCTCAGCTCGTACGGCACCTTGTCATCGCTGAGCCGCTGGATGACCGACGCCGCATCTTGCGCTGAGAGATTCGAGAAGAGAACGCCGTACGAGCGGTGGGCGGGGCTATAGAGCCAAGCCATCACGGCGACGGTGGCGATGAGAACGGCGGCACCGGTGCCAACGACAAATCGCGTGTTACGCGGCTGCTCGGCCCAGATCCCTTGCGCCCGGCCCGCCCAGTCTCTCCATGTGGTGGAGAGGCGATCCATTAGCTCACCTACTTATGGCCGACCCGCATCCGCGCTTGATACGGTGTCGAGGAGCTCGCCAACCGTGGCCGAGGAACGGGCCCTTCCTTGGGCACCGCATCTACACAAAGAGGTTTCGGCCGTTTGGCCTCCGCCTTCTTCTTACTTCATCGCCCAAACGGTTAGCTTTGTTTAACATTCGGCCTCGCGAGCGTGCCGGCACCGGACCTCCCAGCGCGCGTCACGACATTCGCGGGCCGCCCCAAGACATGGACGGCTCGAGGCCACGGCCTCGGTTCGCCCCCCTCCCGGCTCGGGGCCTCGACCTTCATAGGCCGGCTCTCACACCCTCCTCCCGCTATCGACGATGGAGATCAAGGACGACCGTTCCGCGCCGACCGATATCCACCCCACTGGAGTATCGGTCGCTTGTTCCAACGCCTGAACGTAGGCGCGCGCATTGCGCGGCAAATCCTCGACCCGTCGCACGGCGCTCACGTCCTCGCTCCAGCCGGGATACCACGTGACCTCCGGCGTGACGCCGGCCTCGCCGAGCCGATCCACGCCCACGGGCCGACCATCTTTCACGTACGAGGAAACGACGCCCACACGCTCCAGACCGCTCATGACATCCAGTTTGGTCACCACCAGTCGCGAGACCCCGTTGAGCCGGCACGCATAGCGTGCGGCCACGACGTCGAACCAGCCGCAGCGCCGCGGGCGCCCGGTGTTCGTTCCGTATTCGTTGCCGCGCGCGCGCAATTGTTCGCCCACCGCGTCGTCCAGCTCCGAGGGGAAGGGCCCGGCGCCGACCCGCGTACAGTAGGCCTTCGTGACCCCGATGACTTCGCGCACCGCCATCGGACCGAAACCCAAACCGACGCAGGCCCCTCCGGCGATCGTATGGGACGACGTGACGTAGGGGTAAGTGCCGAACCCGACGTCGAGCATCGTTCCTTGCGCCCCTTCGCAGAGGATATCGCCGCCGCGTTCCAATACGTCGTGCACCAGCGCAACACCGTCGACCAGATGCGGGGCCACGCGCGTAGAGAGCGCCGCCAGCTCCTCGAGGAGGCGCCCGGCGTCGATCGCGGCGCCGCCTTCACTCAGCCGGTTCCCGTGGAGCGCGAGCGCCGCGCGCACGCGTTGGGCCAAGCGCTCGGGTTCGCGCAGGTCCGCTGCGCGCACGCCGCTGCGCGCCACCCGGTCGACGTACGTCGGTCCGATGCCGCGTCCGGTGGTTCCGATCGCGCCCTTACCCCGAGCCTGCTCGCCGAGGCGATCGAGCGCAATGTGGTAGGGCAGCGTCAGGTGCGCACGCTCGTCGAGCTTGACGCGGGAGACGTCGACACCGATCGCTCGCAACTCGTCCAGCTCTTGGACGAAGCCGGCCAGGTCGATCACCACGCCCGCGCCGATCAACAGCGGCTTGGGAGCATGGAAGATCCCGCTGGGCACCGAGCGCAACACGACTTTGCGCCCTTCGACGACCAGCGTATGGCCCGCGTTATTGCCTCCGCCGAAGCGTGCGATCATCTCAGCCCGATCGGCCAAGACGTCGACGATGCGGCCCTTGCCTTCGTCGCCCCACTGGATGCCCACTACGATGGTTACGCCACTCACTTCACTACGCTCCGTTCGTACATCATTCACCGCGAAACTCGAGATCGCTCGTATCGCCTTGCGGCAGAGGCGTCCGTCCGCCGAACGAGGTCATGACGAACTCGCTGAACAAAGCGTTGGGCCACCCGAAGTCCACGCGCGTGAACTTTGCCGGATTGTTGGGGTCGAAGGACTCGTGCAGCAAGTGATCCCCAGGATCGCTCTCGAGGAGCTCCTTGAGCACCGCCCGCCGCTCGCTGTCCGAAGTTGCGGTCATGCCCTGCATCAGCAGGGAGAGCGGCCAGACGTAACCGTCAGGCGTGTGCGCGCTGCCGATGCCGCGGGCGTTCGTCCCCGCATAGTAATAGGGGTCATTCTTCGACAACAGAAAGCGCCGCGTGTTCTGGTAGACCAGGGCATCGGGCTTGGTATAGCCTAGATAGGGCGCCCCGAGCAACGAGGGAATATTGGCGTCGTCCATCAGCACCGAGTGGCCGAGACCGTCTACTTCGTAGGCGTAGACGTAACCGTAGTTGGGCGTGAAGACGATCCCGAACTGCTGAATGCCGTCCTGCACCTCCGAGCGCAGACTCTTGGCCCGTTCCGACTTCAGGATGTTGCGGTAGACCTCGCGAAAGATGTCCTCGAGATCGCCAAGAGCCACGACCGCCATCATCTCCGAGGGGATAAGGTAGTTGTAGACGCAGGCATCGTCCGAGGGGCGGAAGCCGGTCCAGATCATCCCCGTGTAGGCAACGGGGCTTCCCTTCCCACCGCTGGGTATCTCCTTGTGCGTGTAGCTCGAGGAGCGCGCGTGATCTTGCTCGCGCTCCATCGTCTCCAGTGCCTTGGTCAGCGCGCTATCCATGGTGGCATCGAAGATCGAGACGTCGCCCGTGGTCTTCCAGTACGTCCAGGCCAGAATGATCGGATAACACAACGAGTCGAGCTCGTACTTCTGCTCCCAGACCCGGTAGTCGAGCGTAAAGGCATTGGCGTACGGATCGATCGTCAGGTAGTGCGCGTGGCGCGCGATGATGGCACGCAGGAGTTTCGCGACGGCGGGATCCTCCTTCGCGAAGAACAGGTACGGGCGCACCTGCGCGCTCGAGTCACGCAACCATTCCGCGGGGATGTCGCCCGTCTTGACATACGCCGTGCCGTCGGCGGCGTACTGTGCCTGTTTGGTCGTGTTGAGCAACGCCGCTCGAAACATCGCTTGCAGATGGGCGTCGGGGCTGCGGAAAGCCTCGGCCAGAGCCCGGATCGAGGGAAGCTCCAGCGCATCTGCACGCAATGCGGGAACCATCGCAGCGGCAAGGGACGCAGCGACCGCCGAGGTCAACAGGGCCCGGCGGTTCATCGGCAGTCGGACGGGGTGAAGGGACGCACGGGCTCTGCTGTTTGCCGCCCGGCACGCAACAGCCTTCTCTTCAGAGCACCAGACGGCGGAGCTCGGGGAGATGGCGATACGCCTCACGATAGTCAAGGCCATAGCCAACCAGAAACTCATCGCCGATCTCGAATCCGCGATAACGCAGCGGCACGTCGACGATGCGGCGATGGGGGCGGTCGAGCAGGCTGCAGACGGCGATCGACGCCGGGAGACGCACCCCCAGGTTGCGCAGGACGTACTGCAGCGTCAGGCCCGTGTCCACGATGTCCTCAACCACGATCAGGTGGCGTCCCTCGAGGGGCATGGATGCATCGGTCTCGAAACGCACGCCGCCTCCTCGCTCGCTGGCGCGGGTGTACGAAGAGATCGCCAAGATGTCGATTTCGACCGGCATGTGAATGGCACGGGCCAGATCGGCGAGGAAGACGACCGAAGACTTCAACACGCCAATCAGTACCGGGAGACGCCCGCGATAGTCGGCCTCGATTTCCAGCGCAAGTTCGCTCACGCGCCGGCCGATCGCCTCGGCGTCGAAAACGACTTCGGCTAGGGCCGGAGGAGCGGCGCTACCCATCGGCTGCCACGCCGTACTTGGCGAAAAGCGCGCGAATGTCGCGGTTGTAGAGCAACTTGACGCTGACGTGGGGGTAGAGGGTACGCAACAGGCGCACCTTGCGGTTCTTGCGCGTCACCAGCGACTGTTTGAGGACGGTGACCTCGACATAGAGATCGTAGTCGGGGAGGTAGAAGTCCGGCGTGAACGACTCCACGATATGCCCACCGTCGTCCCAGGCAATAGGAAACGAGCGCGGCTCGTATTCGTACCGCACGCGATAGTAGTCGAAGATCCTCGCCACTTCCGCCTCGCTCGGATGGGCGAACGTACGCCTTCCCCCCATGGGGGTGTCTACGGCGCCTCACCGTCCCGGCCCCGCCGGGAGCCGAAGCCGCACCTGGGCGCCGCCTCGCGAGGAGCCGGCCAGCACGACGCCGCCGCCGTGGAGAGCCGCGACGGCGGCAGCCAGCGCGAGTCCTACGCCCGAACCGGCCCCTCGAGCGGCGGCACCGCGGCGCCCGAAGACCGGTCCCGCGCGCAGATCCTCGGCATCGAAACCAGGGCCGTCGTCGTCGACGGTGAGCACGATCTCTCCATGCGCCGCGTGCGTCTCCACCCAGACGCCGGTGCGGGCAAACTTGATCGCGTTGTGGATTACGTTGAGCACGGCCTGCGCAACGCGCTCCTCGTCGAGCACGCCCGGCGCACGGCGCAGCCTCCGGCGCAGCGCCACTCCGCGGTTCCGCGCCTCCAAGGCCAAACTCTCAAGCGCGGCGCACGCGATCGGCGCGAGGCTGCCTTCGCCCAGGCGCAACGAGGCCGCACCTGTTTCCAGGAGCGAGAGCTCGAAGAGACCATCCACGAGGCGCGCGGCACGCAGCGTCTCCCGCTGCGCGATCTCGAGGAAGCGCCGTGCCTCATCGCGCCTGCGTGGCGGGTCGGAAAGCAAGAGCTCGAGGTAGCCGCGCACGGAAGTCAACGGCGTACGCAGCTCGTGGCCTACGGCGCGGAAGAGCGCACGACGCTCGCGCTCGACTCGGGCGCGTTTGAGCGCTTCGTCCTCGAGTGCCGCCAGTGAGGAAGGCCCGGGACCCTCGATTTCCAGCCAGCCGACGACGGGAGCGGCGTGCTCGCCGAGCGCGCGCAGCAGCGCGCTTTCCAAACGCGCTGCTACCACGCGGAGATCGGGGGCGCCGCGAGGCAAGGTCGCGCGAGGCGGATCGAGCACGGCGATGACCCAGCGTGCCGGCGTACTCCCACGCATCAGCAGGTCGCTCGCGCGCAGCAGCGGCAGCAGCATGGCACGCCGCGCTCCGCGCGCCTCCACCACAACCAGCGCGGAGGCACCTTTCATGGCGTCAGCTTGTAACCGTAGCCTCGTACCGTTGCGATGAGTCGCGGGCGCTCCGGGTACTCCTCCACCTTCGCGCGCACGCGCCGCACGTGCACGTCTACGGTGCGAGCATCGCCCTCGAACTCGAAGCCCCACACGCGCTCCAACAGCGTCTCGCGCGAGAAGGCCACGTTCGGATTAGCTGCCAGCAGCGCGAATAGAGCATACTCACGCGGTTTGAAGGCCAAGGCCCGTCCCGCGCGCCGTACTTCGCGCGCCGCTTCATCGATCTCGATGCCGCCAACGCACAGCACACGCGGGCGCCCCTGCCCCGGCGAGAGGCGGCGCAGGATGGCATGCAGACGCGCCAGCAGCTCTCGTGTCGAGAAGGGTTTGCTGAGATAGTCGTCGCCGCCCAGCTCGAGCCCTAGCACCCGGTCGACCTCGTCGCCGCGCGCCGTCAGGATCAGCACCGGCACGTCATGCCCCTCGCGGCGCAGAGTCCGCAAGACCTCCAACCCATCGACGACGGGAAGGCCCAGGTCGAGAATCAGCGCATCGACGCCGCTGCGCGCCGCGCGCAGGGCGGAGGGGCCATCGGCAACCGCATGGACGACGTGACCATCCCGCTCCAGCGCATAGACGAGCAGTTCGCGGATATCGCGCTCGTCATCGGCCACCACGATGGTGCTCACACTGCCAGGAGTGCCCTCGTGCGGCGACGCTAGACGCTGCCCAGCCCCTCCTCCGATAATGGACCGAAGGCAGCAGCGTGGCTACGCAGCACGTCGTAGATCAGCGGCGTGGGAAAGCCCAGGCGTTCGAGTGCCCGCGCGAGCGAGGCGTAGCTGCGACTGGGCTCGACTCGCAGCATTCGCTCGACGGCGCTTTCCGCGCGATTGCGCTCGGAGCGCTCCCCCGCCGAGGCGGCCGCACGCGCGGCCTCGGGGTCGACGCCTTTACGTACGAGTTCGGCGACGATCCGCCGATTGCCGACGTTTCGACGCTCGAGCGCACTCTCGACGTGCAACTGCGCAAAGAGCCGATCGTCGAGATAGCGCTCCGCCTTACAGCGCGCGACCGCGGCACGCACTTCCTCTTCGGAGAACCCCTTGCGCTCCAGCTTGGCGAAGAGCGCCGCCTCTGTGAGGCGGCGCATCGTCAGCATTCGAAGCGCCGTGACGTATGCGCTACTCGTCGCCGTCCTCGCTTGCGGCGCCAACCCCTGCCGCCACACTCGCGCCGTTGCTGGAAACCACGCCCTTCAACTGCTCGCGAATCGTGGCCTCGATTTCGCCGGCGATCTCGGAGTGCTCCTCAAGGTAGCTTTTCGCGTTCTCGCGTCCCTGGCCGATGCGCATATCGCCATAGGTATACCATGAGCCGCTCTTGCCGACCAGGTTGAACTCAAGTGCCTTGTCGAGGATGGAGCCGATCTTCGATATGCCCTTGCCATAGGTGATATCGAAGTCAGCGACGCGAAACGGCGGAGCCACCTTATTCTTCACGACCTTGACGCGAGTACGCGTGCCGACGACATCCTGTCCTACCTTGATCTGCTCGAGCTTGCGTACGTCGAGGCGGACGGAGGCGTAGAACTTGAGCGCACGGCCGCCGGTAGTCGTCTCCGGGGAGCCGAACATCACGCCGATCTTCTCGCGGATTTGATTAATGAAGATCATGACGCACTTCGAGCGCGAGATCGCCGCCGTCAGTTTGCGCAGCGCCTGCGACATGAGGCGTGCTTGGAGACCGACATGGGCATCGCCCATGTCGCCCTCGATCTCGGCCTTCGGCACCAGCGCCGCCACCGAGTCGACCACGATGACGTCGACGGCATTGGAGCGGATGAGCATCTCGGCGATATCGAGCGCCTGCTCTCCCGTATCCGGTTGAGACACCAGCAGGCTGTCGAGATCGACGCCTAGGTTGCGCGCGTATTGCGGATCGAGCGCGTGCTCCACGTCGACGAAGGCGGCCGTTCCGCCGGCCTTCTGCGCCTCCGCGATCACGTGAAGCGCAAGGGTCGTCTTGCCGCTCGACTCCGGGCCGAAGATCTCGACGACGCGGCCCCGCGGAAGGCCGCCGACGCCGAGCGCGAGGTCGATCGCGATCGAGCCCGTCGAGATGACGTCGAGTGCCATCTTCAGGTGGGCCTCGCCCATCTTCATAATCGACCCTTTGCCGAATTGACGCTCAATCTGCGCCATCGCGGCTTCGAGGGCCCGCTCTTTCTCGCTCTGTGCCACCGCTGCCAGTTCCCTTTCTCGTGCGCGGCCGCTCGACCGCTGTCCTCATGTGTAGTCTACCGATGCACTGTGCCATCTGTGCGGCACAGCGCGTTGACAAGGGCTACGTTTCGAAGAGTGCGTCGACGAAGGCCTTGGGCTCGAACGGCTCGAGCTGCTCGACGCTCTCTCCAACGCCGATGAACTTCACCGGAACCCCCACACGATCGGCAATCGCCACAACGATCCCACCTTTGGCCGTGCCGTCCAACTTCGTCAGCACCAGCCCGGTCAACTGCGTTGCCTCGTTAAAGAGCGAAGCCTGTGAGAGTGCATTCTGCCCCGTTGCCGCGTCGAGCACCAGCAACGTCTCACAGGGTTGGTCGGGAAGCTCGCGCGCGATGATCCGCCGGATCTTCTTCAACTCCTCCATGAGGTTGATCTTCGTCTGCAGGCGCCCCGCCGTATCGACCAGGCACACGTCGTAGTTGCGTGCCTTGGCAGCCGTGACGCCGTCGAAGACCACGGCGGCGGGATCGCCTCCTTCCCGCCCGCGGATCACTTCGGCGTGCGCGCGCTGGCCCCAGATCTCGAGCTGCTCGGCGGCCGCGGCGCGGAAGGTATCGCCGGCAACCAGCAGCACGCGCTTGCGCTGGCGCGTCAAACGCGCCGCCAGCTTACCGATCGTCGTGGTCTTACCGCTTCCGTTGACTCCGACCACCAGGATCACGGCCGGCTTCCCCTGCAGAACCAGCGCCTGGGCGGGGCGAGTCATGAAGGCCGCCACATCGGTGCGAAAGCGGGCGATCGCTTGATCCGAAGTGCGCCAGAACTCCTTGCGAGCCACCTCGCGCAGACTGCCGAGGATCTTTTCGGTGGTTTCCACCCCGAAGTCCGCGGCGATCAGCGTCTCCCCCAACTCCTCCCAGAAGGCATCGTCGAGGGGGCGACGCTCACGGGCAAGCTCCTCGACACGTGAGAGGGCAGTGCGCGACTTGAAGAGAGCGTCGCGCAGTTTCGGCAACGAGAACCAGGCCATGCCACTCGGTTGACCCGCCGCGACCTCAACCCCTCCGCCCATCATCATCGAACATACGTTCGCTTCTAACGAGGGGCTTCCTTTCCATCGGTGCGGTAGACGAAGACGAGCACTTCGGCCACGACGGCGAAGAGCTCGCGCGGGATCAGTTCCCCGGCGTCCAGGCGCGCCAAGGCCTCGACCAGCGCCCCGTCTTCGTAGAGCGGAATGTCGTGCTCGCGCGCGGCTTTCACGATCTCTTCGGCGACGCGGCCTCTACCGGTGGCCACCACCTCGGGCGGCGCCGAGCGCAGCGGATCGTAGCGCAGGGCCGCCGCGGCGGTGCGGGGCGGTCCACTGCGCCGCAGATCGACGCGCCGATCGCTCATGCTTGGAGATCCAAGCCGCGAGCTGGGCGATCAGGACTCCGTTCCGCCGAAACAGGGGAAGATGCAGAGCGCACGGGGGCGACCCCCGCTCCAAGCCGAACGACGCGATAGGCCAAGCGCTCCAGGCGCGAGGCCAGATCCGGGAGTCCACGCTCGAACGCCGCGGCGGCGCTCTCGCGTTCGGCCTTGACGTCGACGCTCAGAGCGCGGTCGGCGCAGAGCAGATCGATCGCCACCGTGCCGTGGCGGCTCGTCTCGAGGACCAGTGCCAGGCGAAAGCTCTCCGCGTTCAGCGGCTCACCCGGGCGTCGCGCGTCCCGCGCCACCCGAAGATACGCCTGCTGCCCCCCCGAAGGAAACGGCAATGGCAACGGCACGACTAGTGCCTGGGGCGCCGCGGTCTGGAGCGAGAGCATCTGGATCTGAGCAGCGGTAACGGCCGTGAGCGCGCCCTGGAGCGCCGCCCTGGTCGCGAGATCGGCCGGGCCATCGTTGAGCAGCGACATGACGTGGGTCTTGAGATTGGCGGCCACGGTTTCACGGGCAACCGCCATGCGCGCCTCGGCGATCTCGGGCGGCACGATGGGTGCGGCCTCCGGGGGAGCGGTATTGCCCTGTTCCAGCGACGCCTGTCCGGCACTCTGTGCGGGCGAGTTGGGCGCGGCCGAGTTGGGTACGGGCGCAGGAGCCTCCGCCGCCTGCCGCTGCGCGGGAAGAAGCACGTGGCGCAGCCGCGCCTCCTGGCTCAAGACGTGATCGACGTAGGCTTCGATGCGGGCAGGGAGCACGTCGGGCTTGGTTGGATCGAGCGTGCCCACGAACTCTGCGATCGCGCGTAACTGGCGCACGCGCGGATCCTCGCTGCCGTCGGGAAGGGCGCGCTGGAGAGTATCCAGCGCCGCCGCCACGCGGGTGCTCCCTTCGAGCGCGATGCGCGCAGCGGCCAACGTGGTGGGTGTGACGGGAATACGCAGCGTGCGCAGGATCGCGGCGCCCGTCGCCGCGCGCTCCCCAAGGACCGGCGCGGGAGTCGAGGGAGCCTGCACGGCGGGCATGTCGGGCGGCAGCGACGCGGGAAGCGGCGGCGCGGTGCGCCGCGGCGGCGGGAGGGTGCCGGAAGCTGTGGAGAGCCGAAACGCCGCCAGGCGCGCACGGAGATCGTTGGCCTCGACGACGGCGGCGGTTCCATCCGGCTGGGCGGCGGCCGTGCGTTGAAGCACCACAGGCTGCGCCGGAGTGGCCGGAGCCAGCCACCCGTCATCGGAAGGCGTCGCGGGCGCGGAGACTACAGGCTCTCCCGCCGGTGGCCCAGCCGTCCGGACCAGGAGCTTGAGCAGCACCTGGTCCGGCGTGAAGCCCTCGACGCGCACCTGGAGCAGGTCGCCTGGAGCGATGCCTTCTGGAAGGGCGGCCAAGACCGGGCGTCCGGCGATCTCGATCAACGGGCGGCCGAGGATGCCGGCGAGAACCTTGACCGAGAGGACGTTACCGACGTCCAGCAGGGTGCGAAGCTGGGCCGCATCGAGCGGGGGCCCTGCCGCCCCGGGAAGCGGAGCGGGCGGCAGAAGCGCACGGATCAGCCCATCGAGTCCGCTCACGTGCGCCGGCCGCTCTCAGGCCGAGAAGTCGATGAAGTGCTCGTCGTCGGCGAAGGCGGGACCCTCGGGAGCGGCTTGCCTACGCCCCTCACGTCGATGGGGCGCCCCCTCCTGGCCCGATTCGCTGCCCGCCTCGCGCTCGTCCGCGCGAATGCGCGAGAACTCCGCGTCATCGACGACGCCGACGCTCTCCTGGCGCTCTTGGACTTTCGCAGCGAACTGCTGCTGCGTTGCCGCCTGCGCGGCAACCGGACCCTCAAGCTGCTGCTGGGCCACGGCGGCGGTCTGCGTCGCCTGCAGGATCGAGAGCTGCAGATCGACGGGTCGCAATGCCATCTTCGGTTGCCTCTCCCTTCTCCAAATCCACTCGCTACTACCATCGGTCCAAACGGGGCAGATTCGCAGACCCGCGGAACCCTCGAGCTATCCAGCCGCCTCTTGGGGCTTGTTTCGGCGGACGTACTTCTGCTTGATGTTGGGATCGTTCTCGCGATACCCCAGATCCTGCTTGAGCTGGCGCAGCGCTACGCGTAAATGGATGACGGCTTGCGCGTGAATCTGCGAGACGCGTGACTCGGAGACTTCGAGCACGCTCTTGATCTCCTTGAGCGTCAAGCCCTCGAAGTAATACAGCGAGATGACGGTTCGCTCTTGCGGAGGAAGCCGGTCCACGGCCAGATGCAGGGAGTCCTTGATCTCCTGCGACTCGATGACCGCCGTGATATCGGTGCCATGGTCCTTCAGCGTGTCGACGAGCGGGATCTCGTAACCCTTCTCATTGGGGAGAAACTCCTCCAGCGAAAGGATCGTCGTGCCTTTGATGCGCAGCAGGAGATGATGGAGTTCAGGGAGCTCGATCCCCAGGTGCGACGCCACTTCGGCGTCGCTGGCGACGCGGCCGAGGCGGCCCTCTAACTCCTGGTACGCTCGCTCCAGTTCGCGTGCACGCTGGCGTACCGCACGCGGCACCCAGTCCAGCGCGCGCAATGCATCGAGAATGGAACCGTTGATGCGGGTGATCGCATAGGTCTCGAACTTGACGCCGCGCGCATCGTCGTACTTCTCGATCGCGTCGATCAAACCGAGGATGCCCTCGTTGATGAGGTCGTTGATCTCCACGTTCGGCGGAAGATTGATAGAGATGCGCCCGGCGACGTACTTGACGAGATGGAGGTACTTATGGATAACCTCCTCCCGAGTGTACGTCGTCCCGCCGATCGTGTAGAGGGCGGGGGTCCCGGATCCACTCAAACGCGTACGCTCCTTGCGGATGACCGCGGAGCGAAGTTTCCTCCATGAAGGAGGCGGAAACCTGCCCTATCCGGCGTCAATGTTCAGTCGGTCAAACGACCTGCTGCTTGCCGTTTTCAAGCGTCTCGACGATGGCGCGGGCTACTCCGTCCAGGGGAACCACGCGGTCGACCACGCCCGCCAGCGCGGCGGCTCGAGGCATCCCGTAGACGATGCAGCTCGCCTCGTCTTGGCCCACCACGTAGCCGCCCTCGGCTTTGATCCGCTTGAGCCCCTCCACCCCGTCCTGCCCCATGCCCGTCATGATGACGCCGATCGTCTTGTCGCGGAAAGCCGCCGCGGCGCTGCTCATCATGTGATCGACGCTTGGAACGTGGAGCGAGTGGCCGGAGGGTTCGATGTAGAGCCGGCAGACCCAACCCCCATCGCCGCGCGTGATGGCAAGCTGGCGGCCCGCCGGAGCGACGATAGCCGTCCCCGCGCGCAGCGGCATCCCGTCCTCGCCTTCGATGACGGTAAGCTGCGAGGCCGTGTTGAGGCGCTCCGCCAGCGGGCGCGTGAAGCCGGGCGGCATGTGCTGGACGATGATCAGCGGCACGGGCAAATCGGCGGGCAGCGCGGGAACGACGTGGGAGAGAGCCACGGGTCCGCCGGTCGAGGTGCCCAGGGTTACCACTTCGTAGCCCGCGCGCCCGGCACGCAGGCGCGGCGTAGGGAGGACGGGCGGCGTGGTGCCGGTAGCCGGCCGCGACGGGACGCTCGGAGCCTGGACGGGAGCCGCAAGCGCCGAGAGGGGCGGAGTGAACCGGTGCTTCGAGCCGCCGACGGCGCGTACTTTGGCCACCAGGTCGCGGGCGACTTTCAGGATGTCCATGTACGCGGCGGTGGGCTTGGGGATGAAGTCGACGGCCCCCAGCTCAAGCGCCCGCAGCGTCTCCTCGGCACCCTCGCGCGTCACGGAGCTGACCATGATGACGGGGGTGGGGCGGGAGAGCATGATGGCGCGCACCGCCTCGAGGCCCCCGATGCCCGGCATCTCCACGTCCATCGTCACCACGTCCGGGCGCAACGCGGCCACGCGCTCCACGCCTTCCTCACCGCTGTTGGCGGTACCGATCACCTCGATGCCCGGATCGTTCTCCAGCATCTTCAGCAGCGCCCGGCGCATAAACGCAGAGTCGTCGACCACCAGCACGCGGATGCGCTCGCTCACTTGCGGCCTTCCTTCACGCGGCGACGATAGACGATGGTATCGGGCTGAAGGATCGGCTCGTAGAGATCGGTGACGTGAAAGAGCGACTCCGCATGGCCCAGGAAAAGGAAACCGCGCTGGGTGAGCCGTTGCGCGAATGACTCGACCACGCGCTTTTGGGTCGGACGATCGAAGTAGATCAGCACGTTGCGGCAGAAGATAGCATCCATCGGTTGTACCATCGACATGGCATGCTCGTCCAAAAGGTTCAGGCGAAAGAAGCGCACGTGGCGCTTGACGTCATCCTTCAACTTTCGTTCGTTGCCGATGGGTTCGAAGTAGCGTTGAAGCATGTTGGGCTCGGTGGCGCGAAACGAGAGATTTTGATAGCAGCCCCGTTGCGCCAGCGCCAGGACCCGATCGCTGATGTCACTGGCATAGATATCGAACTCGCCGGCGCGCAGCCGCCCCGACTCCATGAGCGTGATGGCCAAGCTATAGGGTTCCTCGCCGCTGGAGCAGGCAGCGGACCAGATGCGCAGCGGGCGCGCCGGGCGCTCCTTGAGAATCTCATCGAGCACGCTTCCCACCAGAGCTCTGAGTTGGGCACGCTCGCGAAAGAAGTACGTCTCGTTATTGGTGAGGACGCTGGTGAGCTCGCGAATCTCGGCTTCACGCGTACGAGAGCTGCGAAGCAGCCCGCAGTAGGCCTCGAAGCTCTCGAGACCGGCCTTCGCAAGGCGCACCGCGAGGCGCGACTGCAAGAGAAACTGCTTGCCGTCGTCGTAGAAGATCCCAAACTCCTCGCGTATCATGTCGCGAAGCGTCCGGAACTCTCCCTCGGACATCGAGCATTCCAACCATCCACCCCTGTCAAGCCGACCTGCGTCCGCCCCTAGGGGAGTTTACGGCTGCCTCCTACGTTCGTTTTAGCCGTAGCGGATGCGCGGGTTGGCTGCAGCGTAGAGCAGATCGACGATCGTGTTGACGACGACGAAGGTTACGGCGAAGAGCAAGATGCAGCCGTTGACTACGGGAAAGTCGCGGTTGGAGATCGCTTCGAACGCCAGCCTTCCAACGCCGGGCCACGCGAAGATGCTCTCCGTGAGCACCGCCCCGCCCAGCAACAGACCAGTTTGCAGTCCCACCACGGTAAGAATGGGGATAAGCGCGTTGCGCAGTCCATGGCGCAGGACCACCGCGCGCTCGGCCAAACCCTTTGCGCGCGCCGTGCGGATGTAGTCGCTGCCCAGCACCTCCAGCATGCCGCTGCGCGTCATCTTCGCGATGATCGCCAGGGGAATCGTCCCGAGCGTCACGGCAGGGAGCGCGAGATGCCAGAGACCGTCGGCCGCAGCGCCCCAGTTGCCCTCGAGCAGCGCATCGAGAATGACCAAGTGTGTGATGGGGCTGACCGTGTACTGCAATGCCAGACGCCCGCTGATCGGGAAGAGATCGAGATGCCAGCGGTCCGGAACGACGCCGAAGAGATAGACCAGCATCCAGCCGAGCCAGAAGACGGGGATCGAGACGCCCACCAACACGACAGTCATGATGGCGGCATCCAGCCCCGTGCCGCGGCGAACGGCGGCCGCCACGCCCGCCGGCACCCCCACGAGGATCGCGACCAGCATTGCCGCCAGCCCCAGCTCGATCGTGGCTGGAAAATATTGCAGGAGCTTGCCGGTGACCGGCTGCTGATCGAAGATCGAAGTTCCCAGGTCGCCGTGGGCTGCTGAGCCCAGGTAGCGCAAGAGCTGCACGTACCATGGGTGGTCGAGGCCCAGCTGAGCCGTGAGCTGCGAGACGGCTTGAGGCGTGGCGTGCTCGCCTAGGCGTACCGTAATGGGATCGCCCGGGATCACGTGCATGAAGAAAAAGCTGGCCACCGTAATGGTCAGCAGCACCCCCACGAGCCGAAGGAGGCGCTGTGCGGCGAAGCGTGCCATAGCGTTCCGGCGGAGTTGGCGCGCCCATCCGCCTGTCCCTCTCTAGGAAGGGTAGGGGCGCAAGCGTGCGAAAGCGTGGCCCGTCGAGCCCGCGCCGCCCTGCGGTTGAGTTATTCTCAGGCCCCGGCCTCCTCCACAGAGGCGAGGCCTTTGGCGTGCGCGAGCCCAAACGAGCGAAACCGTGGGCGCGCTGTCGCCCTTAGTGGAGGAACATGTCTAGTAGCCTAGGGATCCTGTTCGCCCTGATATGCGG
>SCQY01000291.1 GCA_004298665.1 bacterium
GAAGATGGCCCGGCCCTCTTCCACTGCCGCGGCGATCGTCTGAAAGCGATCGTCTTCGAGGATCACGCCCGCGGCCTCTTTTGCGATATCGGTTCCTCGCTGTCCCATGGCGACGCCGATGTCGGCCTGCTTGAGGGCGGCGGCGTCGTTGACGCCGTCGCCCACCATCGCGACGATCTCTCCATTGCGCTGATGGGCCGCGACGATCCGCAACTTCCCTGCGGGGCTGACGCGACTGAACGCACCGGTGTGTCGGACGCGCGCTTGCAGTTCGCTGTCCGAGAGGCGATCGATCTCGCGCCCGTCCATCGTCTGCTCACTGGGCAGCAAGACCCCTAACTCACGGCCGATGGCCTCTGCCGTCCGCCGCTGATCCCCGGTGAGCATAACGGTCCGGATGCCTGCGCTGCGTAACTCTTGCGCGCCGCTGTCACTAATGCGGCCTCCGTTGGGTCTCCAAGCGGCAGCCATCTGCTGCCGTCGAGCACCGCGTCCGCACGGTTCGCGAGCAGTCCGATCCGTAGCGCCGCCGCCAAGACCGCGTCACGTGCGAGATCGGCTGGGCGGCCAGCATGACTGATGATCCCCATAGGGGCATATCCGGAGCCCGACACGGTCCACTCTTTCCCGTCGGCCAGAACGCTGGTGACCGTCATCTCACCACCGGTCAGCGTACCCGTCTTATCGGTACAGATGACCGTTGCCGAGCCGAGAGTCTCGACGGTCGGCAAGCGCCGGATCAGCGCTCGTCTCCTGGCCATTCGTCGCACACCGACAGCCATGGCGATCGTGGCGACCACCGGAAGGCCCTCGGGGACGGCCGCTATCGCCACGGCGATCGCCATCTGCAGCACGTCGGCGATCGCGCCCCGCTGTAACACATGGAGGCCTGCGATGAGTGCCGCGACGGCGATCGCAACGATCGCCAGGCGGCGGCCGAGGATGTCGAGCTGCCGTTCGAGCGGCGTCTGATTCTCCGCGATGCCCGCAACCAGCTCACCGATCTCCCCAACTTCGGTCGCCATGCCCGTCGCCACAACGACCGCGTGGCCCGTTCCAGAGAGGACGTGTGAGGCTTTGTACAGCATCGTCGCGCGCTCCGGAAGCGGTGTCTCTTCATCGACGGCGGGAGTTGCGCGTTTGTCGACGGGGAGGGCCTCGCCCGTCAGCGCCGCTTCGCTCGCCCTCAACTCGGCGGACTGCACGATTCGCGCGTCCGCGGCAACGGCGTCGCCGGCCTCGACCAAGATGATATCTCCGGGAACGAGCAGGCGTGCGTCGATCTGGATCCGCTTTCCACCGCGCAGCACCGTAGCGCTCGGCACGTCGAGGGCGATCAGCGCCTCCATCGCCCGTCGCGCTCGCAGCTCCGTAGAGAAGCCAAGCGCCACGTTCAGCGCGAGAACTGCTGCGATAGCGGCGGCGTTGAGACGCTCACCGCTCAGATATGCTATGAGCATCGCGGCTACGAGCAGCCATACGATGGCTCCGCTGAATTGCACGAGCAGGATGTGCCACGGTGATACAGGCGGGGTTGCGCGGAGCGTGTTCGGCCCATACCGGTCGAGACGCCGATCGGCCTCGACGCCGGAGAGCCCGTCCGCTGAGCTGTCGAGTGCGTCCAGGACTTCTCTCGCTTCGGTCGCATGCCAGGGCGTCCGTGGGATCATCATCGCATCATGTTCCCCGGCTGGGAGCATCTCGTGGAGTTCCCCGCGCGCCGTGATCCTCAGGCCCCGTATCCGCGTTATGGGTATGGAGGCCCACGCGGGCGTCCCGCGTACGCAGGAGGATCGAGCAGATGACGAGACTGCGCTGGCCGCTGGCCGGCATCTTCGGGTCGCTGGCGATGTTGATCTGGTCGTTCGAGGCTCCCCCGCCGTTGGCGCAGATCCTCTCCGACCGCATGCTTGCCATCACCCCGGGCGCCGTCTTCGGCTTTCTCATCGACAACTTGCAGCTCATCGGAAAGCCGCTGTTCTTCCTGGGTACGGTTGGCCTCGAGCTCGTCTTGGGCGCCGCAGCAGCGCTGCTCCTGATCCCGCTGGCTCGCCTGCGGCCGTTGCCCCTACTGGGCGCCGGCGCCGCACTGGGACTCGTGTTCGCGGCACTGGCACGCGCAACGCTAGGCGCAGAGGCCGCTTCGCCAACGGTGCTCGCGGGCTTTCTTCTCTACGGGCTGGTGACGGCAGCCGCGGGGCTGCTGCTAGGCGCGGCGCTGGGCACGGGGACCGGCGCCGATGCATCGCCGGGTCAGGCTGATCGCCGGCGCTTCTTGTCCATGGCCGCAGCGGCCGTCGGCGGCGTGCTCGCGGCAGGCGCCGCCGTCGAAGTCTCGCGCACCTTGCGAAACCTCGGCGAGCACGGCAGCGCCGCGCCTGCAGGCGCTGAGGCAAACGATCTCGTCGCCCTCGGCGACGTAGCCGATACGGTGCTGCCAACCGCGATTCTCAGTGCACCGCGCATCGAGCGCGTGGCTGTCGGCGGGCGACTGCAGCCGACGGTGATCCATGCCTCCCCGCCGGC
>SCQY01000292.1 GCA_004298665.1 bacterium
CGCTGCTGACGGGCGAGTACGACTACTCCTGTCTGCCCGAGGCCACGCGCCAGGCCGGCGCCTTGATCCCCGGCGCGCAGGTCACCATCATGGCGGAGATCGGCCACTTTCCGATGATCGAGCACTACCAGCGTTTTCGAGAGTACGTCTCGCCCGTGCTCCGCGAAATGCGGCCGCACGCCGCAGCACTACATGGAGTGGAATAAACCTGCTTTGAACGATACACACCGCGTCCTTTTCATCGGCGTCGGCCACATGGGCAACCCGATGGCGAACTGCCTGTTGAAGGGCGGCGTTGACGTCGCCGTCGCCGACGTCAACGAAGCCGCCCTCGCGCCGTTCGCCGGACAGGGAGTCGCCACGGGCACCCAACCCGACGCGCTGCCCGGCGACGTCGTCATCACGAGCCTGCCGACGGACCGGCACGTGCGCGAAGCGATCCTCGGCGAGCACGGCGCCTTGCGCGGCCACACGGGCGAGCGGCATATCGTCATCGACATGTCGAGCTCTGCGCCTTCGGAGACGCAGCGTCTGGCGGCGGAGCTCGCGAAGCAGAACGTTGCGATGCTCGACGCCCCGGTCAGCGGCGGCGTTCCGCGCGCCAAAACCGGCGAGCTGACGACCATGGTGGGCGGAGATGCCGCGGAGCTCGAGCGCTACCGCCCGCTCCTGGCCCACATGTGCAAGAACATCCGTCACGTCGGCGCGATCGGCGCCGGCGACACGTTGAAGGCTCTGAACAACTTCCTTTCAGCCGTGTCGATGTGGGCCTCGTCGGAAGCGCTGCTGGTCGGGGCGCGCGCCGGACTGGATCCGCAGATCATGGTGGATATCTGGAAGACGAGCACGGGCCGCTCGCACGCCGTGGAAGTCAAGATCCCGAACGCCGTCCTGCCGCGCACCTTCGACTACGGCTTCTCGGTGGGGCTGATGGCCAAAGACTTGAGCATCGCCGCTTCGCTGTCCCGCGAACTGAACATGCCCACGCCCATGCTCGCGGCAACGGAGGAGCACTACCTGTTCGCACGTGAGGCGCTGGGCAGCTCCGCGGACCTCACGCGCGTGATGACGCTGCTCGAAACATGGGCGCACTTCGAGCTCTCTGCTACACCTCAGTGACTCTCTGACGACAAGGGGAAACCATGAGACACTTCACCAAGCTGGTCGCGGGTGTTCTCGCGCTGGCGATGACCTTTGCCGGCCTGGCCGTTCCATTGGCGGCGTCGGCGGAAACTACCGTAACCGTGGGCGCGGTCTTCCCGCTCACCGGGAGCCTTGCCGCATTCGGCAAGACCTCCGTGCAGGGGCTCCAGCTGGCGGCTAAGGAGATCAACGACCGCGGCGGCATCGCAGCGCTGGGCGGGGCGAAGATCAACCTCGTCGTTCGCGACAGCACGAGCGATCCTGCCGACGCCGCCAATGCCACGGCGCGGCTCATCGACGACGTCCACCCCATCGCCGTCGTCGGCGCCTACGCAAGCTCACTGAGCTTGACGAGCTCATCCGTCTGCGAGCGGCGGGGCATCCCGTTCCTCACGATGTCGTTCACGGACGACCTCACCAACCGCGGCTACAAGAATACGTTCCAAGTCGTACCCAAGGCCTCGGTCATCGGTTCGAAGCAGCTGAACTACGCGGTCGACATCGCCAAGGCCGCAGGCGATCCGCTCAAAAACATCGCCATCGTCTACGAGAACACGGCCTACGGCACCTCACAAGCCAAAGGTCTGCAGGCCGAAGCCGAGGCCCTGCACGTCCACGTCGCTCTCTTCGAAGCTTATCCGCATGGCCTGACCGACGCGACCCCGCTGGTGCAGAAGATCAATGCCAGCAATGCCCAGGTCCTCTTCCCAATCTCATACTTCACCGACGCGGTCCTGATGATCCGCGCGCTTGCGCAGAGCCATTCGAAGGTACAGATCGTGGGCGGCGCGGCCGGCTTCGTGATTCCGGATTTCGTGCAGACGCTGGGGTCCCTGACTGAGAACATCATGAGCATCGACACCTCTGCCTACGATCAGTACGGCTCTTTCGAGAAAGCCTACCTGGCCGCGTATCACACCTTCGCGCCGCATGAAGCCTACGAGAACGCCGTCAGCCTCTTCGCCATCGCCGCTGCTCTGCAGAAATCTCGCGCATCCACTCCTGCGGCGCTGCGCGACGCGCTAGCCTCGCTCGACGTCAAGGGCGGCGCATTCTCAGGCATGCCGGGATCCGGTGTCAAGTTCGACGCCAACGGGCTGAACACCGACGCCTATCCAGTCATGGTGCAGTGGCGTAACCACAACCTCGTGACCATCTGGCCGGCTAGCGGCCACGGCGTACAGGCCGCGGTCTGGAACGGTAAGACGGTCAAGTAATGGCGGTTCTCCAGGCGCTCGTCAACGGAACGCTCGTAGGCGGGGTATACGCGCTGATCACGGTTGGCTTGACGTTGATCTTCGGCGTCTTGGAGATCGTCAATTTCGCGCAGGGCGAGTTTCTGATGGTAGGGATGTATGTCGCTTACTTCAGTTACGTCGCCCTGCACCTGGATCCGATGCTGTCGGCGGTCCTTGCCTTCGGCGTCCTCTTCGGCATCGGCGCCGTGCTGGAGCGATGGCTGGTCCGGCGGGTTCTGCACGGACCCGAGATCAGTCAGATCTTCCTGACGGTCGGCATCTCGATCGCCTTGCAGAATGCGGCGCTGGCATTTTTCGGATCGGACTTCCACTCCGTCCACGTCCCCTATCAAACGGCCTCGCTTTCGCTGGGCCCCATCCCCATCTCGGTCCCCTACCTGCTCGCGTTTGCTTGGGGCGCCGCGATCAATCTCTTACTGTACGTCTTTCTCGTCCGCACGGACTTCGGCCGGGCCATGCGGGCGGTGGCGGTAAATGCCGTTGCCGCTACGCTGAGCGGGATCAACGTGAGCCGCGTGCGGATGATCGCCTTTGCCATAGGAGCTGGCTTGGCGGGGCTGGCGGGCGCGGTGATTCTGCCGTACGCCTACGTCTATCCGACGATCGGCTTACAGTACGTCGTCATCATGTTCACCATCGCCGTGCTCGGCGGGCTCGGCAACGTCAACGGCGCCGTCATCGGGAGTTTGATCGTCGGCATCACGCAAGCGCTCTCGGCGCTCTTCTTACCTTCGGCGCTGCAGAACCTGGTCGTCTTCGCGCTGTTCGTGGCGGTACTGATGATCAAGCCGTCGGGCCTCTTGGGACGCAGCCATGCGCATTGACACGCTCTGGGGACGGCGCGCGCTCTTGGCGGCAGGCGCCATCGCGCTGCTGTGCGTTCCCCTTCTCCATCTCTCCGACTACACGATGCGCATCGCCACCATGACGTGCGTCTACGTGGTGGCAGCCGCCGGCTGGACGCTGATCGGCGGCTACGCCAACCAGATCACGCTGGGGCAAGCTACGATGTTCGGCATCGGCGCGTACGTGTCGACGATGCTCTTCGTTCACTTCCACCTCAGCCCGTGGATAGGCGGCCCGCTGGGCGCGATCGCCGCCGCACTGGCGGCGGCCGCGATCGGCTTCTTGGTCTTTCGGCTGTGGGGCGCGTACTTCGCGCTCGTGACGCTGGCACTGGCCGAGATGGTGCGCATCCTGGTGGAGTACGCGCAGCCGATCACCGGCGGGCCGCAAGGCATCTCGGTGCCGTTCGTGCGCAATTCGGTGTGGCTGCTGCAGTTCCCGGAAGCCAAGGACTACTACGAAATCGCGGCGCTGCTGGTGATTCTCGCTCTGGCGCTGGCGCGCGGAGTGCAGTTTTCTCCGCTGGGGTACCGCCTGCGCGCCATTCGCGACGACGAAGTAGCCGCGAAGCTCGCCGGCATCGACGTCTTCCGCACGAAGATGATCGCATTCATGCTGGGCGCGGTGCTCTCCGCGCTGGCGGGAACGCTCTACGCGCAGATCACCGGATTCGTCGATCCCGACTCGGTGCTCTCGATCACGCTCTCCGTACAGTTGGCGCTCTACGCGATCATCGGCGGAGCTCAAGTGTGGTGGGGACCGCTGGCCGGCGCGGCGCTGCTGGTTCCGCTGGGCCAAGCTATGACGGGCTCGGGCAGCGCGGCGGGAGCCGGCCTTGCAAAGATCGTCTACGGATTGCTCTTGGTGGCGATCGTCGTCATCCAGCCGCTGGGGATCGCCGGCTTCGTGAAAGATATCCGCTTCCGGCGGCGCAAACCGGCTGCCCCGAGTCAGGCGGTAACACCGTGATCGCCGTCGACAAGATCGCCAAGCGCTTCGGCGGCCTCGCGGTCCTGGGCGACGTGAGCTTCAGCGTGGCGGCCGGAGAGATCGTAGGGCTGATCGGACCCAACGGAGCGGGGAAGAGCACGCTCTTCAACATTCTCTGCGGCATCATCCGTGCCGACGGCGGCGAGATCACCTTCGAGGGCCGGCGTATCGAGCGTCTGCAGCCGCATCGCATCTGCCGGCTCGGCCTCACCAAGACCTCGCAGATCGTGCGGGTCTTCGCCGGGATGTCCGTGTTGGAGAACGCGCTGGTAGGGGCCCTGCTCCATGCCCGCACGGTCTCTCAGGCACGCAGCGAAGGGCGCGCCGCGCTCCAGCGTGTCGGCCTTGCCGGCAGCGAGGAGCTCCTGGCGAGCGATCTTGCGCTCGTGGATCGTATGCGCCTGGAGCTGGCGCGCGCGCTGTGCACGCGTCCGCGTCTGCTGCTCATCGACGAGCTGATGGCCGGCCTCAACGGGCCGGAGGTCAGCACCATGCTGGACCTCCTGCGGGCGCTGCGGGACGAGGGCATCACGCTCATCGTGATCGAGCACAACATGGGGGCGCTGATGCGTCTGTGCGATCGCGTCCTGGCGCTGGACGCCGGAAGCATCGTCGCCGAAGGAACACCCGAGGCGGTCAGCCGTGACCCGCGTGTCGTCGAGTCATACTTAGGGGAGAAATTCGCGCGTGCTCTCAATTCGTGAGCTCTCAGCCTGGTATGGAGCCGTCGAGGCGCTGCATGGCATCTCGCTGGAGGTCGCCGAAGGCGAGCGCGTGGCGCTGGTCGGCTCGAATCGCGCGGGCAAGACCACCACACTGCGCGCGATTTCCGGGTTAGTCGGCAGACGCGCCGCGGAGCTGACGTACCGCGGTGCCGACCTACAGCATACGAATCCGTATGCGATTCCCGCGCTTGGCATTGCCCACGTGCCGGAGGGGCGACAGATCTTCACCGGCATGAGCGTCATCGACAACTTGCTGGTCGGCGCCTATACGCACAAGCAGCCGGTACAGCGGCGGGAACGCCTGGATCTGGTCTTCTCACTCTTCCCGCGTTTGGCGGAGCGGCGGCAGCAGGCGGGGGATACGCTCTCCGGCGGCGAGCAGCAGATGCTGGCGATCGGCCGCGCGCTGATGGCCTCGCCTTCGCTGCTTCTGCTGGACGAGCCCTCGCAGGGCTTGGCACCGCGCATCGTCGACGAGATGTACGAAGCCTTGCAGCGTGTCGCGCAGACCGGCGTGACGATTCTGCTGGTGGAACAGAACGTCTCGCTGGCACTGGACTTCGCGTCGCGTGCATACGTGATCGAAAACGGACGAATTTCACTGCACGGATCGAGCGAGGAGCTCGTCAACGACGAGCGTATCCGCGCATCGTATCTCGGTATCTAGCAATCACGACAAGGAGATGATATGGACCGCATCGCGGAGGGACAACGCATTCGCAGAGAGGTGCTGGGAGCATCCTACGTGGACAAGGGCAAGGCCGCGGCCGACGCCTTCTCGCAGCACTTCATCGACTTTACCAACGAGCACTGCTGGGGTAACGTCTGGGTGCGCCCCGGTCTCAGCTACAAAACGCGCAGCATGCTCAACTTAGCCATGCTCAGCGCCATGGCGCGCTGGCACGAGTTCGAAGTGCACGTCCGCGGCGCTCTGAACAACGGCGTCACCGAAGATGAGATCGCGGAGATCCTGCTGCAGGCCGGCGTCTACGCCGGCGTGCCGATCGCCTCGGAGGGCTTCAAGGTCGCCAAGGCCGCCATCGATCGCTACCGGGAAGAGCAGAAGCAAAGGACCTAGCGCTCAGCTCCCAATCGGGACACGGTAGACGTTCTGTTCGACGCGCTCGAGGCGATCGAGCATCCGCGGATCGTGTCCCGGGAGCCAGCTTCCCGCGGCGGCCAACTGCGAAATGGTATCGAAGCCGCGCTCGTAGTCCTCGTAGTCGTGGATGAGCGCGGTCGGCGTGTGCGTCTCGAGGTTCTCGTAGAAGTGCGAAGCGTCGCATGCTAGGACCACGCGGCCCGC
>SCQY01000293.1 GCA_004298665.1 bacterium
TATTGCGGGGGCAGGATTTGAACCTGCGACCTTCGGGTTATGAGCCCGACGAGCTACCGGACTGCTCCACCCCGCGACGGAACGACCCACATTGTACTTGAAGTCGATGTGCGTGGTCAACCCCCCGCGTGCGCAGTCGTTACTCTTAGAAGCGAACGCCCACACCAAGATAGGGGTAGGTAAGCACACTGCGCGTGTCGGGCGTGGCGCAGCGGCTTGCGCTATCGCAGACTTCTCCCGCGGGCGTGCTGAAGAGCGCCATCACCCCCGCTTGCAGGTGCGCGCTCTGTCCAAGCGGCACGCGTGCGCCGAGCTCCAACGTCGGGCCGTTGGCTGTCGTGCCGCCCTCGGCATTCGTTGCGTAGCCGGCAAAGTTGTCGGTATGGTAACCGCTGTGCTCCCATGCGTAGCCGGCGCCGGCGTAGAGTTCGTAATGTCCGAAGTACGTGCGCGAGAACGTGACACCGACTTGAAAAAAGTGGAAGCTCGTATCGAGCAAGGTCGAGGCTCGCCCCGGAATGCCCAGGCTGAAGCTGTCCGTCAACGAAGCGGCGACGCGCGCAAAGGCACGCACGTCGTAGCCGCCGAGTCCCGGCAATCCGGCATCCGCTTGGATGGCGCTCGCCCACGGCTGGCGGTCGCTGACCGGCGGAAGCGTGAGAAATGTGAGGTCCGCTGCGGACGCGGGGAGGCCTCCCGCTAGGAAGGCGGAGGCAAAGGCCAGCGCGAGTGCACGCATGGCGCCCTGCTACGCCCGCAGGCGGCCGGGCGCCTGCAGCGAAGCGGGATTTCACCATGATCGAGGCTCTGCGCCGTCTGCCCAAGGTCCAGTTACACGTGCACCTGGAGGGCACCATCTCCCCGGAGCTGCTGTTGTCGCTAGCTCGGCGCCACAAGGTAGACCTCGGGGCGCGTAACGGCCTCGCTCCCGAGCAACTCTACCGCTTCAACGATTTCCAAGAGTTCCTCTACCTCTTTCGTGACGTCTGCCAGGCGCTCAAGGAGCCCGAAGACTATGGGGTGCTGGCCGCGGAGTACGCGCGTGAAGCCGCCGATGAAGGCGTCTGCTATGCGGAGGTCTTCATCTCGCCCAGCGTCTGGACGTGGTTCCACCGCCAGATCGACGTGCGAGCAGTCGTCGAAGCGATTCGTGCCGCCTTTGACGCAGAGCGGCGGCGCAGCGGCTTCGAAGCGCGCCTGATCGCCGACGTTACACGGAATTTCGGCCCAGCCCGCGCGCTCAAGACGATTCGCATGGTGGAGGGTCTCACGGATCTCGGCGTCATCGGTATCGGCCTGGGCGGCGACGAGCGCAACTTTCCTGCACGCGACTTCCACGACGTGTTCGCGCACGCACGCTCGCTGGGTCTGCATACGGTGGCGCATGCCGGTGAGGCGCAGGAGGCCTGGAGCGTTCGCGATGCCCTGGAGATCGGAGCTGAGCGCATCGGCCACGGCTGTGCCGCCGCCGCCGACGCCGAAGTGACGGCGATGTTAGCCGATCGCAACGTCTGCGTGGAGGTTTGCCCTACGTCGAACGAGCTGACCGGTGCGTGGCGCAAAGGCGAGCCCCACCCTTTGCTCGCGCTCGACGCCGCAGGCGTACCGATCGCCATCGATTCCGACGACCCGGCGCTCTTCGGTACCACGCTGCTCGCCGAGTACGTTCGCGTGGCGGAGATGGTCGGTGTCGACGAGGTGCGGCGGTTCGCGCGCAATGCTGCGCTGCATAGTTTCGCCGACGACGCAACCAAGCACGCGGTGATCGCTCGAATCGAGGCATCAGCGGAGGCCGGCGTTGCGGGGGAGCGCCCGCGCGCGGAGAACCAGTAGCATATGCCGTCGGGACACTCGCATTTCACCGAGAGCATCGAGGAGTATCTCGAGGCGATTTATCGCCTCGAGCGGGAAGGCGCGGGCGTCACGACCTCCGGGCTCGCGAGCGAGTTGGGCATCTCCCCAGCCAGCGTCAGCGGGATGCTGAAGAAGCTGGCCGGCGAGGGATATCTGGAGCATGAGCCGCGCGGCACGGCGAGTTTGACGCAGAAGGGCCTCGAAGTCGGTGCTCGTACCCTGCGCCGGCACCGGCTAGCGGAGCGGCTGCTCACCGACGTTTTGGGAATGCGCTGGGACGAAGTCCACGAAGAAGCCTGCAAACTCGAGCACGCGATCTCCGAACGCGTCGAGCGACACCTGCTGGCGTATCTCGGCCACCCTAAGACCTGCCCGCACGGGCATCCGATCCCCGAGACCGACGGCAGCGAGCCCAACCTCGACGTTGCACCGTTGGCGCAAGCGGAGCCCGGCGAAAGCATGCGCGTCGCCGGCGTCACCGACGAAGTGCCCGAAATGCTGCGCTATCTCGGCGAGATCGGCCTGGTTCCCGGCGTACGCGTGCAGGTCTTGGAGAAGGCCCCGTTGGGCGGCCCCGTGACGGTTGCCATCGACGGCACGCGCCATGCCATCAGCCTGGAACTAGCGCGCATGGTGTTGGTGGAGACGCCGCCCTGCGACTAACGCCGATCACCAAAGCGCTGATCGCCCTCAACGTCCTCGCCTTCGTCGCCGAACTGCTTACCGGAGGCGCCCAGGGTACCATCGTCCAGCTGGGCGTGGAGTACGGCCCCGCAATCGATCACGGCGAGTGGTGGCGCATCGTCAGCGCGGCCTTCCTCCACGGCGGCGTGCTGCACATCCTCTTCAACATGATCGCCCTCGCGCAGGTCGGTACGGTCGTCGAATTGACGTTCGGCGGTGCGCGCATGCTCGCGCTTTACGTCGCTTCGCTCCTGGTGGCCGGCTTCTCCGTGCTCGTCTTCAACTACGCCATCCCGACCCTGGGCGCCAGCGGCGCGGTCTTCGGTCTCTTCGGCGCCCTCCTTGCACTGGGCCTCAGGCGCGGGCCCGCGGGGCGAATCCTGGTGCGCCAATGCCTGGGCATCATCGTCATCAATCTCGTCTACGGCTTCGCCGCCTCGGGCATCTCCAACGCGGCGCATCTTGGTGGTCTGGTTGCCGGCTTCCTGATGGGGCTTCCCCTCGTGCCGCCGGCGCCTGCACGGCGCGTCTATGCCATCAACCCGAACGAGTCGCGCGTCTATCCGGGCGAAACCATCGAGCAACATCCGCCGCAGCCGCCGCGCCAGGACGGCTCGGAATAGCGACGAACACGCGTTCGAAGATGTACCTCGACGAGATCTTCGCGGCCGACGGCCCCTTGGCGGGCATCCTTTCCGGCTACGTGCCGCGCGAGGGTCAGCTCCAGATGGCCCGCCTGGTCGAGCGGGGGCTGCTCGAAGGCCTCCACACTGTGGTGGAAGCGGGAACGGGCGTAGGAAAATCACTGGCATATCTCGTGCCGGCGCTGCGCTCCGGCAAGAAGGTCGTCATCTCGACGGGGACCATCGCGCTCCAAGAGCAGCTCCTCAACAAGGATATTCCGCTCGTCCAAAGTGCCCTGGGCACCGACCTTCGCGTCGTGCTCCTCAAAGGGCGCAACAACTACCTCTGCCGCGATAAGCTGGCGCGCCTGCAGAGCGAGACGTTCATCGCCTCCAGCGGAGCCATGGAGCACATCTGGGATTGGGCGCGCTGGACGGCAACCGGGGACCGTTCCGAACTGACGATCCAGCCCGGTCCCGGCGAATGGGAGCAGGTAGACGCCGATGCCGACGATTGTCTGGGCGAGCTCTGCCCCTTCTACGACACCTGCTTCTACTTTCAAGCACGCGAGCGGGCCCGCTTTGCCGACGTCGTCGTCGTCAACCACGCGCTTTTCTTTCTCGACCTCGCGATGGGCGGGGCGTTGTTACCCCCGTACGATCTCGCCATCCTCGACGAGGCTCATCAGTGCGGGTCCTGGGCGACGGCGGCGCTCACCTCCACGGTGTCCGGACGTACCGTGGGGCGAATGCTGCGCCGTCTCCATCGCTACTATACGGTCGACTCCGCCATCGAGGACGAGTTGGACGACGGCATGCGCCGTCTCGCGAGCCGGCTCGCGGTGGTGGAGCGCGACCGCTACCCGCTCTCCGCCAATGCACCCGCCCGCGAGATGCTGCTGGAGCTTGCGCCGGCATTCGAGCGCGCCGAGCTGTGGCTCGAGGCCTCGTGGCAGAGCGCCTACCGCGGTGTCTTCGACGAGCAAGTGGCAGAGCGCCGGCGAGAGCTCTGCATGCGCGGCATCGTCGCTCATCGTCAGACGCTCGAACAGCTCCAGTCTGCAGGCGACGAGACGATCGCGTGGGTGGAGCGCGGCGATCCCGGCGAACACCATCGGATCTGTGCTGCGCCATGCGAGGTGGCAAGTTTTCTGCGGCAGGCGCTCTTCGAGCGCTGCGAGAGCGTGGTGTTGACGTCCGCGACGCTCGCTACCGACGACTCCTTCGACTATCTCCGGCGAACCCTTGGCTTCGAGCAGGCGCAGGAGTGCATCGCGACCTCGCCGTTCGACTACCAACGCCAGGCGTGCCTCTACGTCGCTCCGCCTTCGCTCAACCCCAAGTCGCATGACTTCGCGCGGCGTGCGGCGACCCTGGTGGAGGAGGCTCTCGACCGCAGCGGCGGTCGCGCCTTCGTGCTCTTCACGTCGTATGCCCGCATGCACGAGGTGCATCGGCTGGTCGCCTCGCGCATCGCGTTTCCGTGCCGCGTGCAGGGCGAGCTCCCGCGCTCCGCGCTCTTGGCATGGTTCCGCGCCACGCGCGCCGCGGTACTCTTCGCTACGGGGACGTTTTGGGAAGGAGTGGACGTCGTGGGCGAACAGCTTTCGTGCGTCATCATCGATCGGCTGCCGTTTCCATCTCCGGGCGATCCTCTGGTGGCGGCGCGCATGCGCGCTATCGAGAGCGCCGGGGGGTCGTCGTTCGACGAGTATATGATCCCGGCAGCCATCACACGCTTGAAACAGGGGTTTGGGCGCCTTATTCGCAGCGTGGAGGACCGCGGCGTTATTGTGCTCTTGGACGGGCGTGTCCAAGGCGAACGCTACGGCGAAGCGATCTTGCGAGCGTTGCCGCCGGCACGCCGGATCGCCGATCTCAGTGAGCTCACCGCGTTCTTTGGGGAGACGGCTGGGTAACAGCCGTCACAACGGCTTGGCGCCGGTCGTGCTAAGGTAATCTGAAATGGACCGCGTGCGCTTCATACCGCTTGGCGAGAAGGTCGAGCCGCATTGCTGGAACTGCAATCGCGTGGTTGCGGGGCCTCCCGATACTCGCTATCTCTATCGCTTGGATGACCACGCCGTGGCGGAGAAGTGGTACCACTGCGAGTGCGGAGCCTACGTGAATGTGCGGCGCGAGGGCATCTTGCACGTCGAGCGCGCCGCACATTCTCTACCGAACTAGATCCTAACCCAGAGAGTTGGCCACCGTCTTGTACGACGCGTACCAGGCCAAGAGCGCCGTGATGATACCGAAATAGCCGCCGGCTACGGTCAAGCCCGGCGCGCCCAGAGCTTCACCAAGCCAGAGCAACGCGAATGTTACGAGCAGAACAACGAAGACCGCCATCACGGGCGGGTTGTTGATCTTGAAGGACAGGACCGTCATGTAGAGGGTGAAGAGCGTCCAGGCGAACAGCAGCCAGGCCAGGTCCGCGTGGACGTTGCCGGACTTCGGAGCCCAAAACCAGACGTAGAAGGCGGTGCCTAACCAGAAGGCGCCGTACGAGCTGAACGCGGTTGCGCCGAACGTATTGCCGGCGGCGAATTCCCACATGCCCGCGAAGAGCTGCGCGAGTCCGCCATAGAACAGCGCGAACCCAATCCAGGCATCGGAGTGTGGAAGCAAGCCGGCATTGGCGGCTGAGAGCAGGAACGTGGTGAGGGCAAAGCCGGCAAGTCCGAGGCCTGCCGGGTTCGCCAGCTTCGGGGCTGGAGCGGAACTACCCATGTAGGTGAACCTCCAATCGAGCGTTACGTCGAAGATAAACTGAACGAACCACTGGGCTGGAGTACCGATGTTCTGGTCTAGGTTCTCGCTCGCTTGACTTCCACCCCCTGCTAGCAGGCTTCCCCTTGTTTCCCCGAGGGGGGACGAAGGGGCAGCGAGAATAGGGGCCGCTCTAGCCTAAGCGCATTCCTCGCATTACGGCATTCGGAGGCTCACATGCTCGATCAACATCAGCAGGCCATCGAGGCACTCTTTGCGGAAAACCGCACGTTCCCACCTTCCGAGGATTTTAAGAAGCGCGCGCAATGGAACGATCCCAAGATCAGTGAGATCGCAGCCAAGGATCCCGACGCGTTTTGGGCCTCGCAGGCCGAACGACTCGATTGGTACCAAAAATGGCACACTGTTCTGAAGTGGGATGACAAGACCAAGATCGCCCGTTGGTTCGACGGCGGGAAGCTCAACGCAAGTTATAATTGTCTGGACCGCCACGTCAAGAGCGGCCACGGAAAGCAAGTTGCCTACTATTGGGAAGGCGAGCCGGGCGACGCCCGCACGCTGACCTATGAAGATATGCTCAAGGAAACCTCGCGCCTGGCCAACGGACTGAAGTCCCTTGGCGTGAAGAAGGGCGACCGCGTCGCCGTCTATATGGGCATGGTTCCCGAGCTGCCTGTCGCATTGCTGGCATGCGCGCGCATCGGCGCGATCCACTCGGTGGTATTCGGCGGCTTCTCGGCGGATAGTATTCGCGACCGCATCATCGACGGCGAATGCAAGATTCTGATCACGCAGGACCAAGGCTGGCGCCGCGGCGGCAAGATCCTGCTCAAGCAGATCGCCGACGAGGCGGTGAAGGAAACGCCGACCATCGAGAAAGTGGTCGTGCTCAAGCGCGTCGGCGATCCCGTGGAGATGAAGAGCGGGCGCGACGTGTGGTATCACGATCTCGTCTCTAAGCAGAGCGACGAATGCGTTCCGGAGCAGATGGATGCGGAAGATCCCCTCTACATCCTGTACTCCAGCGGCACGACGGCGAAGCCCAAGGGCATCGTACACACGACCGGCGGCTACATGGCCGGCATCACGTCGACCCACAAGTACGTCTTTGATATTCGCGAAGACGAGGACGTCTTCTGGTGCACCGCCGACATCGGCTGGGTCACGGGACACTCCTACATCGTCTACGGACCGTTGGCCAATCGCACGACGGGCGTCATGTACGAAGGCACGCCGGACTTTCCGGACAAGGACCGCTTCTGGGCCTTGATCGAGAAGTACAAGATCACCATTCTCTATACGGCGCCCACGGCGATCCGCACGTTCATGAAGTGGGGCACCGAGTACCCCGACAAGCACGACATGAAGTCGCTGCGGCTCATCGGCACGGTCGGCGAGCCGATCAACCCCGAGGCGTGGATCTGGTACAACGAGCACATTGGCGGCGGCCGCTGCCCGGTGGTCGACACGTGGTGGCAGACGGAGACGGGGATGATCCTCGTGACCCCGCTGCCGGGCATCACGGCGACCAAGCCGGGCTCGGCGACGCAGCCGTACCCCGGCGTCTTCGCCGATGTCGTCAACGAGAAGGGCGAGTCGGTCCCGCTGGGCGGCGGCGGCTACATCGTCATCACGCGCCCGTGGCCGGCGATGCTCCGTACGCTCTGGAGGGATCACGACCGCTACCTCCAGACCTACTGGAGCAAGTTTGCCAAGCAGGGCTACTACTTCCCGGCCGATGGCTGCAAGCGCGACAGCGACGGCTACTACTGGCTCCTCGGCCGCGTCGACGACGTAATGAACGTCAGCGGTCACCGCATCTCGACCACGGAAGTCGAGAGCGCGTTCGTCGATCACCCGGAGGTCGCGGAGACCGCGGTCGTCTCCAAGCACGATCCCATCACCGGAGAAGCGATCGCCGCCTTCGTCACCCTCAAGGGCGGCGGCGTCGGCTCCCCGGAGAAGGCCGATGAGCTGCGCAAGCACGTGGCCTCGAAGATCGGCGCCTTCGCACGGCCGAAGTACATCACGTTCACGCCGGACCTTCCCAAGACGCGCAGCGGCAAGATCATGCGCCGCCTGCTGCGCGACGTGATGGAGGAGCGACCCCTGGGCGATACCACGACCCTGGCGGATGCCTCCGTGGTGAAGCACATCGCCGAGATGGCGCAGACGGCGGGGAAGGCGGACGAGTAGCCGCCCAAACGACCGGACGACGGAAGCATGGGGCCGCCCGTTTGGGCGGCCCTCGCCGTTGCGTATTCTTGACGCGAGGCGCCGTGCATGGTAGCCTCTCGCTAGCAGTCTGGGAAAGTGAGTGCCAAGAGGATCGTGCCGGAATCTCAGCCGCGCGGGCCCGAACTGGACAAGCGCAAGGCGTACATCCTGACGACTATCGTCTACGAGTATATCGCGACGGCGGAGCCGGTGGGGTCGGCCACCCTGACCCAGAAATACAATCTCGGCGTCAGCTCTGCCACGATTCGAAACGAAATGGCCGAGTTGGAGGCCCGCGGCTACTTGGTCCAGCCCCATACATCGGCGGGGCGCATTCCCTCGGACACCGGCTATCGCACCTACGTCGACCGCCTGATGCCCGCCGAAAGCTTAGCCAGCGAGGAGAGCGACCGTCTGCGCACCGAGTTCGCCCGCGCGGGGCGAGCGATCGATGAGATCGTCGAGCAGGCTACGCGGCTGCTTTCGCAATACTCGCAGAACCTCGCGGTCGTCGTGGCACCCAGCAAGGATAGTCAGGTCTTCCGCCATCTCCAATTGATCTGGCTAGCCGACCGCTCCGTGCTCATGGTGGTGGTGACGACGGCGGGCGTGGCCGAGCAGCATGTGATCGAGCCCGTGGTGGACGTGGATCCGGACGAGCTGACGCGCGCCTCCAATGCCCTCAACCGGCGCCTCTCCGGCACGCTGCTCGTGCAGCTCGACCGCGGCACCGTCGTAGACGCGCTGGCCACGACCGAGCCTCCGCTCCATGCTTCGTTGATCGACGGCATCATCGCGGGCTTCGCGCATGCGCGGCGCCCCGAGGAGCGGCGTATCCTCTTCGGAGGCGCCCAGCATCTCCTGGATCAGCCGGAGTTTCGCGACTTCAAGAAACTGCGTTCCATCCTCGACCTGGTCGAAGAGCAGCGCACGCTGTACAATGTGGTTCTCGACTCGATCGAGCGCGGGGAGTCGACGCCCTCCGTGCGCATCGGCGGCGAGCTCGAGTTGGAAGACATGAGCGAGTGCAGCCTCGTGGCGATCCCCTATCGTATGGGCGATCGTTCCCTAGGCGTGCTGGCGATTCTGGGCGCGCGGCGCATGCCGTACGGCCGCATGATGGCGCTCATCGCGGCGACCGCCGACCATCTCAGCCAACACCTCACCGACGTCGAACTACCGTAGAATCGAGCCCCATCCGCATGCCCACCCGTGACTACTACGAGGTCCTCGGCGTCCCGCGCGGCGCCTCCGAGAGCGAGATCAAGCGCGCCTACCGTCAGTTGGCGCGCAAGTATCACCCCGACGTGGCCGAAGACAAGGCGCGCGCCGGCGAACATTTCAAGGAAATCAACGAAGCCTACGAAGTCCTCTCGGACGCCCAGAAGCGCGAGCAGTACGACCGCTTTGGCACCGTAGGCAACGGTGCGGGCCCCGGATTCGGCAGCGCCGGCGACTTCGGGCCTTTCGCCGGCGAAGGGTTCGGCGAGATCTTCGACATGTTCTTCGGCGGCGGGCGCGCGCAGGGGCGCTCGCGCGGAGGCCCTCAGCGCGGCAGCGACCTGCGCTACGATCTCGAGATCACGCTCGAAGAAGCCTACACGGGCGTCGAGCGCGAGATCTCCTACAGTCATCTCGGCCAGTGCGTCAGCTGCGAAGGCAGCGGCTGCGCTCCTGGAACCAAGCCGCAGGCCTGCGTGCAGTGCGGCGGCAGCGGCCAGTTGCGTCAGGTACGCTCGACGCCGTTGGGTCAGTTCGTCACTACTGCTCCGTGCAGCCGCTGCGGAGGCGAGGGGCGCATCATCCTCTCGCCGTGCGTAACGTGCCACGGGCGCGGGCGTATGGAGACCGAGCGCAAGATCGCGGTGCGCATTCCTGCCGGCGTCGACGACGGATCGCGCATCCGCATCGCGGGGAGCGGCGAGGCCGGCGCCCATGGCGGCCAGCCAGGCGATCTCTACGTGTACTTGAGCGTTGCCGAGCACGAGCTCTTCAAGCGCGAGGGCCTCGATCTCGCGCTCTTCGCACCGATTACCTTCCCGCAGGCGGCGCTTGGCGGCGACGTTGCGATTCCCACGCTGGCCGGAGAGTCGACCACGCTGCACGTTCCGCCGGGCACGCAGACGGCGACCATCTTCCGCGTACGCGGCAAGGGGATGCCCAGCGTGCGCGGCGGCGGCTTCGGCGACATGCTCGTGCACGTCAACGTGGTCGTGCCTCGCAAGCTCACCAAGCATCAGCGCGAGATCCTCGAAGAGTTCGCCCGTGCCGGCGGCGATCAGGTTGAGGAGGAGAAGGGCTTCTTCGAGCGCGTGAAGGACGCGTTCGGCGTCGATTGAACCGCTGGGTCGAGGTAGCCGCACGCGTGGAGACGCCCGCGGATCTCGCGATCGTCGAAGCTTTGGCCTGCATGCACGCGCTGCGCGGCACGGCCATCGAAGAGCAGCCGCCGACCCTGCGCGCATGGTTCTCCGAAGATGAGCGCGAGAGCGCCGAGGCGCTGCGTAGCGCCATCGCCGCCGCCCTTCCGCGAGCTGTCGCCGGCATCGCGTTCGTGGCGGATGCCGCCTGGGGCGATGCTTGGCGCGAGTACTTCCGCCCCCAGCGCATCGGCGAGATCGCGATCGTTCCGTCCTGGGAGCGCGCGGCTTTCCGCGAGCCCGCGCGCGCGATCGTGGAGATCGATCCGGGCCAGGCGTTCGGCACGGGACTCCACCCCACCACGCGCGGGTGCCTGCTCCATCTCCAGGAGATGGACCTCGCGGGCCGCACGCTTACCGACGTGGGCACGGGCTCCGGCATCCTGGCCCTCGCCGCTGCAATGCTGGGCGCACAGCACGTCTATGCCTGCGACGTCGATCCCGTGGCAGTGCGCGCAGCGCGAGAGAACGCCGATCGCAACGGTTTGACCGCGCGCGTGCGCGTCGAGCGCACGTCCGCCGATCTAACCGGCGTCCCCGCGGCGCACGTGGTCGTGGCAAACCTCACCGCCGATATCATCCTCGGTCTCGCGCCTGCGTTATGCCGCTTGAAGGAGCCCGGCGGGGTGCTCCTGCTCGCGGGGATCGTAGCGGAGCGAGAGCTTGAGGTGGTGCAGGCGCTTGGGGCGCTGGGACTGCGCAGCTCGACGCGCCGTGGGGACGGCGAGTGGGTGAGCCTCCGCTTTCGCGCCGCCGCGCCGTGAACCGTTTCTTCGTCGACGGGGCGTTCGAGGTCGGCCAGCGTGCGACGCTTGCCGGCGCCGACGCGCGCAAGCTCACCGCCGTCCTGCGCGCGGTCGCCGGCGACCGGGTGGAGATACTCGACGGGCGCAGCAGCCGCTTCATGGGCATCGTCCGCGACGTTGGGCGCGATCGCGTGGAAGTGGAACTGGCGGCGTTGCTCGATGAGGATCAGCGCGAGGGGAGCTTGGCGATCACGCTCGCGCAGGGGATACCGAAAGGTCAGAAGATGGACTTCGTCGTCGAGAAGGCCGTCGAATTGGGCGTGCAGCGCATCGTTCCCCTGGTGAGCGAGCGCACCATCGCACGCCCCGAGGGACGCGACGGCAAGGTGGAGCGTTGGCGAAGGCTAGCCAAGGGCGCCGCGCTCCAATGCGGACGTGCGCGCATTCCCGAGATCACTGCCCCCATGGACTTGGATGCGGTCCTAGCGTTGGGCACTGCGCACGATGCGGTGCTGATGCTCTGGGAGTTGGCCGAGCCCAAGCCGCTGCGTGAGCAGCTCGACGAGATCGGCGCCGGGTGCCGTCTTTTGGTGATCGTTGGCCCCGAAGGGGGCCTTTCCCAGCGCGAGGCCGAGCAGGCTCGCGCAGCCGGGGCGCATCTCATATCACTGGGCCGGCGTATCCTGCGTACGGAGACGGCGGCACTCGTGCTGACGGCGGCGCTGCACGCCTTGCGTGGCGAACTGTAACTCCCGCTCGGACGGGGATTCCGCCCCGTGCATGACGTATTTACGAGAGATACCGTGTCGTTACCCGAGGCAGGCTATTTGAAGTTTTCGATCGTCGTCCCCACGTATAACGAGTCCGCCGGCATCGAGAAGCTGATCCGGCGGCTCACCGAAGTCTTCCACGGGGCGGGCCTCGATGGTGAGATCGTCGTCGTCGACGACAACTCACCGGACGGGACAGGGGCGATCGTCGATCGGCTCGAGCGGGAAGGCTTGCCGGTGCGCTGCCTCCACCGTCCGGGAAAGTTGGGGCTCTCCAGCGGCGTGATCGACGGCTGGAAGTTCGCGCGTACAGACTCCGAGATCGTCGGTGCGATGGACGCCGACTTCAGCCACGACGAGACGATCCTGCCCAAGATGGCGCAAGCGATCGCCTCCGGCGAATACGATCTGGCGATCGGCAGCCGCTACGTGCGCGGGGGCGGCATACGCAACTGGCCGTGGCGTCGTAAGGTAACCAGCCTCGTTGCCTGCTGGATGGCGCGCCCGTTGACGCCCGTGAAGGACATCACCAGCGGCTTCTTCCTCGTGCGCCGCAGCGCGCTCGAAGGCGTCGAGCTCGATCCCATCGGGTTCAAGATCGGCCTCGAAGTGGTGATAAAAGCGAAGTACCGGCGGTTCATCGAGATTCCCTACGTCTTCACCGATCGTGTTGCCGGCGAATCCAAGCTCAATTCTCGGGAGATCGTGAACTATCTCAAGCAGTTGGGCAAGATGTATCGAGCGAGGTTTGCACGCTGATGCCGTCCGTCACCGACTGGCTGCGAGGCCGTAAACGCCAGCTCGAGCGGCGCGAGCCGGGGCTATGGGTCAAGTGCCCGGAGTGTTCGGAGATGCTCTACCGCAAGGACCTCGAGCTGAACTTGCTGGTCTGCGCGCACTGCAGTCACCACTTTCGCATGCCTGCGATCGATCGCATCGCATCGCTGATCGATGGCGAGTTCCACGAGATCGCCGCCGATCTCGAGCCGCGTGACCCGTTGAACTGGACGGACGTCAAAACGTATCCGCAGAAGCTCGCCGCCGACCGCGAGAAGTCCGGCGTGATCGAGGCGGTCGTGGCGGGCTTCGGCTCGATGGGCGGCATAGACGTCGGCCTGGCGGTGATGGACTTCTTCTTCCGGGGCGGAACGATGGGTGCCGTCGTCGGTGAGAAGATCGCCCTGCTCTTCGAGGAGTCGGCACGCCGCGCCGTGCCCGCGATCGTCTGCACCGCTTCGGGGGGCGCGCGCATGGAGGAGGGCCTGATCGCGCTGCTGCAGATGGCCAAGACTTCGGCGGCGCTGACGCGCCTCCAGGCGGCGCGCCTGCCGTACATCTGCGTGCTCACCGATCCCACCACGGGCGGCGTCTCCGCGAGCTTCGCCTTCGATGCCGACATCATCATCGCGGAGCCTAAGGCCGTGGTCGGCTTCGCGGGGCGCCGCGTGATCGAGCAGACGATCCGCCAGCGCCTTCCGGATGGCTTCCAGACCGCGGAGTTCCTCATCGAGCACGGTCACGCCGACCTGATCGTCGATCGCCACCAGCTCAAAGCGCAGCTCATCCAAGTGCTCGAGATCCTCCTGCCGGGGGCCCGGCGCCGCGAGGCGCTCGCGTGAACGTCATCGTCGAGCGGGAAAAGGGCCTGCTGGAGCTCGAGCAGCGCATCGGCGACCTCAAGAGCCTGAGCGAACAACATCCCGAAGCCAGCTTCGTCAACGAGATCCATGCGCTCGAGGAGAAATACGCCTCGCTCCAGCGCGAGATCTTCGGCAACTTGACGGCCTGGCAGAAGGTGCACATGGCGCGCCACCCCATGCGCCCGCGCGCTACCGCCTTCATCGCGGCGCTCGACGAATTCGTGGAACTCCATGGTGACCGGGCCTTCCGCGACGATGCTGCGGTGATCGGCGGCATCGGCCGGTTGGGCGGGCGGCGCGTGATGGTGCTTGCTCAACAGAAGGGGCGCGACACCAAAGAAAACGTGTGGCGCAACTTCGGCATGGTGCACCCCGAGGGTTATCGCAAGGCTCTGCGGCTGATGCGCATGGCCGAGAAGTTCGCGCTGCCGATCGTGACGTACATCGATACTTCGGGGGCCGATCCCGGCATCGGCGCCGAGGAGCGCGGGCAATCGGAGGCGATTGCGCGCTGTATCCTCCAGCTGACCAACGTGCGCGTACCCGTCGTGGCGTCGGTCATCGGTGAGGGCGGCTCGGGCGGAGCGCTGGCCTTCGGAGTCGGCGACCGCATCATCATGCTGGAGCATGCGATCTTCTCGATTGCCAGCCCCGAAGGCTGTGCCGCCATCCTCTGGAAGGATGCGAGCAAAGCGGAGGAGGCTGCCGCTCGCCTGAAGCTGACCGCCGGCGATCTCAAAGCTTTGGGCATTATCGACGAGATCGTCGCTGAGCCGCTGGGCGGCGCCCATCGCGACGTCGAGTACACGGTGGCGTCGCTGCTGCGCGAGCAAGGACGTGCCCTCGATGTCTTGAGCGCGCTGCCGATCGAGCGCGTCGTCGAGGAACGCTACGCCAAGTACCGCCATATCGGTTCTTGGCAGAGAGAGAATGAGCGGATGGTGCGGGGCGCGACGTGAAGACGGCACGCCGGTGGGGGCGATTGGCGGCGCGCGTGGCCTCGCTGGCCGCGGGCCTCACCCTGCTCGTCCTGGTCGGCGCGCAGTTCTCGCACGCCATTGCCTTGAATCTCGATCTGGCTCATCGTGTCGCCGCGGCGCAGGCTGAGCGCACGCAGCTGGTGGCCGATAACGCGCGCCTGCGCGTGCAGATTCGCCGCCTCCAGACGCCGGAAGGCGCCGTTCCGGCTATCCACGACGAGCTCCACCTCGTGCGTCCGCGCGAGGAGATCATCTACCTGCAAGGGGATCATGCCGTCGGCCGCTGATGCGTCCCTCGTAGGGACGGTCATCAACCTCAACGCGTTCGGCGCCACGGTGCGCCTGCGCGGCGGGCGTTTGGCGGCGGCGCTCGCGGGTGACGTTCAGAGGCGCGAGGGAGCTTACCGCCGCGCTTTGCTCGATCGGCGTCCTCGGCGTTTCGCCGCGATCAACGAAGAAGGACGCCTTGCCCTGACGCTGGTGGAAGACGAGGAGTCGCTTCAACCGGCTGCGGAGGGCGTGCCGGTCTTGGTGCATCCGGATCTCGAGCGCAAGATCGCCGAGTATCTCAAGCAGACCCAGGAGTGGGAGCGGCCCGACCAGGCCCCGGCCTTCGAGCGCCACTTGCGCCGGAAGTCCAAGCGGGCGGAACGCTTTCCGGAGCGCCCCTGAGCCGCGCGGCCGTACCATCGACCAGGCGCGCAGGCTCGGGAGACCGAACCTCTGGCATCATGAAGGTGGTCGAGCAGCCCGTCGAAGCCGTCAACGTTCCCGGATGCTTCGTGCGCATTCAGGGCACCTACTCGTCCTTACGCACAGCAGAGCAGCGCGTGGCGGATTTCATCCTCAAGCATGCCGAGGAGCTGATCCACCTCACCGTCACAGAACTCGCCGAGCGCACGCAAACCAGCGAGTCCACCGTGGTGCGCCTCTGCCAGAAGATCGGCTACAAGGGTTACCAGGAGTTTAAGATCATGCTGGCCCGGGACTTGGTGGGGCCGGTGAACTCGATCTACGAGGAGATCGCTCCAACCGACTCCCTGCGCACGATCAAGACGAAGGTCTTCCAGGCTAACGCGCAGGCACTGCGCGATACCATCGAAGTTCTCTCCGACGAGGACTTGGAGCGTGCCGTCGCGGCGATTGCCGGGGCGCGCCGGGTCGAATGCTACGGCATCGGCGGAAGCGGGCCGCTGGCCTACGATGCCTATCATAAATTCATGAAGCTGGGCATCTCCGCCGTGGCGCTGGTCGACTCTGATCTGATGGCGATGTCTTCTTCGCTCCTGCAGCCGGGCGACGTAGCGTTTGGGATCAGCCACACGGGGGCGTCGCGGGACGTCGTGGAGGCCTTGCGCCATGCTAAAGACAACGGGGCGACCACGATCTGCCTGACGCATCGTGCCACGTCGCCGATCACCAAAGTCGCCGATATCAAACTCTTCACGGCGGCCAAGGAGACGGCGTTCCGCAGCGACGCAATGACCAGCCGGCTGGCCCAGCTCTCGATCATCGACACGCTCTACCTCGGCATCGCGTTGCGTGACTACGAGCGCTCGCTGAAGATGATCCAGCGCACGCGTGAGGCCGCTGCCGCCAAACGCTATTGAGGGCCCTGATCTCCATCGGCACCAACTCCACGCGCTTGCTCATCGCGCGGCGCGCCGGCTCGTCGTGGGCCACCGTGCGCCAGGCCCGCCGTGGGACGCGCCTTGGCGAGGGGCTCGGGCCGCAAGGTGAGCTGCGTGACGAGGCGATGGCCCGCACGCTCGATGCCGCCGCCGACTTCGTTGCCCTTGCGCGCCCCTGCGCACGCGAGATTCGCGCCATCGCCACGAGCGCCATGCGCCGCGCGCGCAACGCGGGCGCGCTGATCGAGGCAATGGAGGCGCGCACGGGCGTGCGCCTCGAGGTCATTCCCGGTGAAGCCGAGGCGCGCTACTCGTTCGTTGGCGCGCTGGCGGGCCACGGCGAGGGCATCGCCGCCGGTGCACGCGTCGGCGTGCTCGACGCGGGCGGCGGGAGCACGGAATTCGCCGTGGGGACCGGCCGGGGTCTCGAACGCTCTCGCTCCTTCGAGATCGGCGCCGTGCGTCTCACGGAGTCGACGCCGCTGCGCCAGGATCCCCCGCCTGCGCAGGCGCTTGCGGCAGCGCGCGAGCGTGCCCATCGCGCCTTCGAAGGCCTTGCGGATTTGGGTGCTGGCGTCGAACGGTTGATCTGCGTCGGCGGCACCGCCACGACGTGCGCGGCGATGCTCAGCCTGGGAGCGCGCGAGGGTGAGCGCGTCGACGGCATGGTGATCGCGCGCGCCGAGATCGCCATGCTGGCCGAGCGGCTTGCCGCGCTCACCCTGGCGGAACGACGCGCGGTGCCCGGGCTCCCTGCGCAACGCGCCGACATCATCGTGGGCGGACTGGTCGTCTTAGAGCAGGCGTTCACGGTGCTAGGCGTCGAGACGGCGACGGTCTCGGTGCACGATTTGCTGCTCGGCTACGTCATCGAGGGTTGGCCGTCGTGAGCGAGGAGCAGCTGGTCTTCGTCTACGGCACGCTGCGCCTGGGATGCGAGAACGCTTCGCAGATGGACGAGGCGCGCTTCGTCGCGCGGGCGACGGCGCGTGGGCGCCTCTATGCCTGCCGCTGGCCGGCTATCGTGAAGGGCGAGGGCTACGTGGTGGGCGAGCTCTACGCGGTGAACCAGGGGCAGTTAGCGCTCCTGGACGCATTCGAGGACGAAGGACGCCTCTACGCGCGCGAGCGTTGCGACGTGCGTGACGAGCACGGCCAGCGGCATAGCGCCTGGATCTACCGCTGGCTGGGCTCGATCGAGGAGTGCCGTCCCATTCCCAGCGGCGACGTCAGCCGCGTCTTGGGCAAGCGGACCGGCGACGATTCGACGAGGCGCGCCGCGGGTAGATAGCCTCAACGCATCCGCGCCCTCGAGAGGAATGACAGCCGTGCATCGAGTCGTACACTTCGAGCTTCCCGCCGACGATCCAGAACGCGCTGCGGCCTTCTATCGCGCGGTCTTCGGCTGGGACATCCACAAGTGGGATGGCCCTCAAGACTATTGGCTGGTGCAGACCGGCGAAGAACAACCGGGAATCGACGGCGGTATCTTGCGGCGCATGGACCCGCGACAAGGTACCGTCAACACCGTTAGCGTCGATGATCTCGATGCCATGGTCACCACGGCGACGAAGGCCGGCGCAAAGGTGGTCATGCCCCGCATGGCGATTCCCGGCATCGGCTATCTCTCGTACCTCAGCGATACGGAAGGCAACACCTTCGGCATGCTCGAGCCGGACGAGGGCGCACACTGAGCCGCCCGGACGCTGATCGAGACGATGCCCAAGAAGTGGTCGCAGGACGTCACCGAGCACAGCCGCGCGCTAGCGCTCGAAGAGGGTGTCTTCGGCTGGGATGACCCGCATGCCATCGCCCTTTCGCTGAAGCGTTCCGCCGAGGCGAGCCGCGAGCGTAAGGCCAGCCCCTTTCAATCGGCGATGTCGATGCTCACGTTCTACATCAATCGCGCCGGCAAGGGGCTCCCCAAGGAACGGCGCGAGATCCTCGAGCGCGCCAAGCTCGAATTACGCGCGGTCTTTGGCCGTGAGTCGTAGCGGTGCTGGTGCTTCGGGCATGAGAGGGGGAGAGCCGCGGCTGCGCCAAAGCACGGCCCGTGCAGGATCAGACTGAGCGCGTGAACATCGGCGGCCACGAGCTGGAGACGTTGTGGATTCCCGGGAAGCGCGAGGGCGCGCCCGCGATGGTGTTCCTGCACGAAGGATTGGGGTCGGTGCGCCTCTGGAGAGACGTGCCGCGGCGGCTGGCGGAGGCCACCGGCGCCTGCGCGCTCGTGTACTCGCGCTACGGAAACGGCTACTCCGCCGTGCTGGAGGAGCCGCGGGCCCCCGAGTACATGCACGACGAGGCGCTGGTCGTGCTTCCGGCGCTGCTCGATCGTCTGGGGATTCGTAAGCCGGTGTTGGTGGGCCACAGCGACGGTGCGTCGATCGCCATCATTTATGCGGCGGAGCATCCGGTCAGCGCGCTGGTCCTGGAGGCGCCGCACGTCTTCGTCGAGGATGCCTCCGTACGCAGCATCGCCGCCATTCGTGAGCCGTACGCGAACGGGGGTCTGCGCGAGCGGCTGGGACGCCACCACGCCGACGTCGACAAGACGTTCTATGGCTGGAACGATATCTGGCTCTCCCCGGCATTCCATGACTGGAACATCGAGGAGTATGCCGCGCGCGTGAGTGCACCCACGCTGCTGCTGCAGGGCGTGGACGACGAGTACGGTACGCGCGCGCAACTCGAAGCGGTCCGCCGCGCCTCCGCTGGCGCCGTCGACGAGCTGCTCCTGGCCGGCTGCGGCCACGCGCCGCATCGCGACCGCCCCGATCTGGCGATCCCAGCGATGGCCGCCTTCATCCGTAGCCGCTTCACCGGGCCGGCCGAGCGCACGAGCCGGACCGCAGCCTCACCCATCGGGAGCTAGACGTCAAGCGGCGGACGTGGTCAGAGTGCGCCCGAGATTGGTGCCGGTAACCAGACCGGGTGCGCGATTACGAGAACGCCCCAAAGGAGCAAGAGCGCGCCGACCAGAGGTACGGCCCGCTTTCCGTTGCGTCCAACTTTCTCGTAGACCATCACGGCCGTGAGCGCGGCCATCCACCAGAGATGCGCGACGCCGGCGGCAAACATCAGCAGCATGAGTGCCCAGCAGCAGCCGACACAGGTGAGGCCGTGGCCCCGGCCGAGGCGGAAGGCGGCGGCCGCGCCCCGGCGATAGTGCTGCATGAGATACGTTCCAGGAAGGCGGCACTTGCTGAGGCAGGCGTCCTTGAGCGGTGTGAATTGGAACGCCCCTGCCATCGCGAGGACGCCGCCCGCGATGAGCCAGGAATGCGCGGCCAACCACGGCGTCCGATCGACGAATCGATGAAGCACGACGTCGCCGAGGAAGGCGAGGATGCCGAACGCCGTCCAGACCGCTGCATACCCTGCGACCAGCGCGAGCATCGCCGCTTCCCGGCGTGCCTGCTGCGTCGAGACGATCGCGAATACGCGGACCAGCGGAAGGATCGACGGCAGCATCATCGCCGCGATCATCGCTTGCCAGGCCAGGATGAAAAGCGCGAGCGCCGCCCAGACGGGCAGCCTGCCCTCCACCAATGCGTCGTGATGGAGCAGTCTGGCCGAACCCGTCGCCTGAGCGATCACCGCGAGGGCCCATGCGGCGGCGATCGCCGCCGGAATCATCGACGGTATGCCACCCGCGCGGCGCGCGCCGATCATCATTGACCCGTGAACGTAATACTGTAGTCCCCTTGAATCGCGTTGCGCCCTTCGTACGACCACACCATGCCGTATTTCGGCAGGTTGACGGTGTGGCGTGACGCCTTTGAGACGTAGGCCGGCGAGCCGGGGATGTTCGAGAAGATCGAATCCCGCAGCGTCGTGATATCCCCGTCACGACTGCGGAACGGTGCCATCTCGGCGGCAATCACATCGCCGACCTTCAACGTACCGGCACCGCTTCGTACCTCGTGGCTGATCGGGGCCCGTTCCACCGCCAAGACTTCGCCGATCAACTGAGCCATATCGGCGAGCGGACCGCCGAGTTTTCCCGAATACGCGTCGACGATCGCGCTCAGCTGCTCGTCGGTTGCCCGCTCGTCCACGAGCACCAGCAGCTTCCAACTTTTCGGCGTCAGGACGTTTCCGGGAATTTTGGCGACACCAATCATGTTGAGACCGCTGACGTCGATGCCGTTGATCGTGCCACGTTCGAAGTGGTATGCGATGAGACCGTCGCATGTCCCCGTATCGGGATCCTCGCCGATCCAGCAGGGACAGAGAACGTTACACGAACAGGCCTCGAGCAGCGTTCCTTGGAGGCTGTAGACAACGCGCTCTGCCGCCGGTGCGCCGGCGGTCTTGGTTGCTGAACCTTGCTGCACTCCCGCCATGAGTTGCACTCCTCCGCAAAGGCGAGTGAACGAGAGTTGTCATCCGGCGGAAGAAGTATAGCATAGCCTGAGATACTGCGGACCCGAGCGCATCTAGGGCTTTCGGGGTGGTCGAGCAGCCTCAACGCGGAAGTCTTGCCCCCGGTGGGATTCGAACCCACACTACGACGATTTTAAGTCGCCTCTCTCTACCGGTTGGAGTACGGGGGCACGGCTGCGCCGCTAATCGACCCCGATGTCCCATAGCACGCCCAGATCGCGCTTCGAGAAGGACCGGAAGGCGATCAGCGTCTCGGTGGCCGTGATCCCAGCCAGCCCCGCCATCTGCTCCGTTACCAGCTCGTTGAGCGTCTCGTGCTCCTTGACGCGCACGATGGCAACCAGATCGTAGGGCCCTGCGACGCTGTAGACTTCGGCGATACCGTCGATCTCCAGCAGCTCATCGGCGAGCGGCTTCACGCGCCCGCGCTCAACGTTCATCAATATGATTGCGGTGACCATCGGGGCAGGCACTTCCCCTCGTGAGGACGGCTACCTGCCATCGATTCTCCAACGGCAGGCATGCGCTGCCCCCTCTTTCAGAGAAGGGGTGCCTCTGGAGGCGGCGAATCGCAGGCCGGTTCGCCCGTTGGCGGACCAACATCCCAAGCTCTCTCATATTCTGGAGGCAGTGGATCCGTGAAGATCGTGGTCACGGTCAAGCTCGTGCCCGACCCCAACGCCGAGAAGAAGATCGACGCAGGGTCGAAGCGGCTCGTGCGCACCGGAGTCGAAACCGTACTCAATCCCTATGACGAATATGCCATCGAGG
>SCQY01000294.1 GCA_004298665.1 bacterium
CGCAGGTCGTCCAGCGTTCCGTCGTTCTCCACGACATAGTCGGCGCGGCGGCGCGCCTCGTCGGGATCGATCTGTGCCGCCATGCGCGCTCGCACGTGTGCTTCGCTGAGGTTGTCACGCTCGACGACGCGGCGCAGACGCTGTTCGAGCGGAGCGGCCACCACCACCGTCTTGTCGCACAGCTTCCAAAAATCCGATTCGAAGAGCAGGGGCACCACGAAGACGACGATCTCGCCGGGTTTCGCCTGCGCAGCCTGCTCGAAGGCCAACGCGCGGATGCGCGGATGAAGCAGAGCATTGAGGGCGGCGCGAGCCTGCGCATCGGAGAAGACGAGGACCGCCATCGCCTGGCGGTCGAGGGTGCCGTCGGGCGCGATCGTCTGCGGCCAGCGCCGCGCGATGGCGGCCAGGGCCTCGCCGCCGGGGCTCACCGCCTCTCGCGAGAGCGCATCGGTGTCGACGATGCGCGCCCCATGCGCCCGCAGCAGGCCCGCGACCGCCGACTTACCGGAGCCGATACCCCCGGTCAACCCGATCCTCACGCGATCCCCCACATCGCCGCTTGTATACGGAGTGCGCACGCCTGCGCCTTCATCGGTTCTTCGTCCGGCCGGAAGACCGCGGCGATGAAATGCTGATCATGGGGGGCAGCATCGAGACGCGGGACGTCGAGATCGCAGCCGCCGGCGCGCGGCTGCAGGCGATCGTGAGCCTTCCGCCGGCACCGCTGGGTCTGGTGCTCTTCGCACACGGCAGCGGCAGCAGCCGTTTGAGCGCGCGCAGCCAGCAGGTGGCCGCGGTGCTTCAGCGCGGCGGCTTGGCGACGGTATTGCTCGATCTGCTGACGCCGCGCGAGGCCGCCATCGACGAGCGTACGCGCGAGTACCGCTTCGACATCGAGCTGCTGGCGCAGCGACTCGACGGGGCGACGGCCTCGATACCAGCGTTCTTCGAGGGCACGACACCCGCGGTCGGCTACTTTGGCGCCAGCACCGGCGCAGCGGCGGCGCTCATCGCAGCAGCCGTGCGCACCGACATTCGAGCGATCGTCTCGCGCGGCGGGCGTCCTGACTTGGCGGCGGGGGCGCTGGCGCGCGTTCGCGCCCCCGTGCTGCTGATCGTCGGCGGCAACGATCCCGAAGTCCTGCGCTTGAACCGCTCCGCGCAGCACCAGCTCGCCGGCGAGAGCGATCTCTTGGTCATACCCGGCGCCACCCACCTCTTCGAGGAACCCGGCACGCTGGAGCTGGCCGCCGAGGCAGCCCGCAACTGGTTCCTGCGCTACCTCCCGAGGGCAGCCTGAGCGGTAGGCGTCGCCTCCCCCCAGTGCCACGCCCAGGCATTCCAGAGGTGCTGGCCGAGTATCGACGGTTCGACGCCCATGAGGTCGTCACGCACGGCAACTGCGTCACGCGTGAATCCCAGGAAGAGCAGATCGGAACTGGCGATCAACCGGCGCAGCATCTCGCGATCGGCGCGTGCCTGGATCGCGGGATCGTTCGAAGTGAGCTCGACGCGCGCCGCACGATCGATCGCGGGGTCGCAGATGCGACTGTAATTCTCGCCTCCGGGTGGGCGACTATCGCAGCGGAAGAGATAGGAGTGGTCCTGATCCGCACCGGGTTGCCACCCGTAGAAGGCCAGATCGTACGCGCCGCGTGCGAAGATGCCGCCCTCCTGGAACGGCAGGAAGAGCAGCGAGTACTGATAGCTCTTGACCTCGGCGCGGATCCCGAGACGCATCAGTTCACCTTGCAGCCGAACGTCGAACTGCTCGGAGGCACGCGACCCGGCAACGCCCACGATCTCCAGCGTCAACGCACTGCCATGGCGATAACGCAGGCCGTCTGCGCGCAGGCGCCAGCCTGCGGCATCGAGGACAACCTTGGCCTTGGCGAGATCGTAGTGCGGCTGAACGATGGCGGGATCGTACGCGAACTGCCCCGGGAGGCGGTCGCCATCGCCTGGACGGTAGAGCCGCCCCATGAGATCGCGCATGATGCGTTCGCGATCGACGCCCAGCACCAGCGCGCGGCGCACGGCCTGCTCGCGCAAGCGCGGGCTGGCGAGGTTGAACATCACGTAGTCGAACTGGTAATGGTCGCGTAAACGGGTTCGCGTATGCGGCCGGCTCTCGATCTGCGCAAGCACACCCGTCGTGGCACCGAAACCGCTGACCAGCGTCATGTCGCTGGCTCCGGAGCGCCAAAGCGTGAGGCTGGTGTTCTGGTCGGGGACCACTTGGAGGCGAATGCGCGCGATGCGCGGTGTGCCTCGGAAGTAGTGGGGATCGGCTTCGAAATCGATCTCGGATCCGCGCCTCCACGACACCACCCTGTACGGTCCCAGCCCTACCGGCGCGCCGTTGTACGGGACGCGGTTGAGGTCCGGATAGCGCGCCAGCAGATGCGCGGGAAGAATGGGATACGCATCGTTGGCACCGAGATTGAAGAACGTTGCGACGCCCGGCGAGTAGGGCCTTCGCAGGCGAACTTCCACGGCGTATGGGCCTGCCGCGCGCACCGAGGCAACGTCGTCGAAGCCGGAACGGTCCGGTACGTCGTTACGCGGATTCATCGCCGCATGAAACGAGAAGACGACGTCGCGCGCATCGAACGGGGTGCCGTCTTGCCAGCGAACGCCGCGCCGCAGGAAATAGTGGATGGTGCGCCCATCGGCGGAGATCCCGCCATTGTCCTGCGCGGGTACCCGCACGGCCAGGTCGGGGACGAAGCGACCGTCGGCGTCGACGCGTATCAGGTAGCCGTGGAAGAGCGGAGCAACGTAGCCGAGATTGGCGTTATCGCTCACCAGCGGGTTGAGTGTCGGCAGATCGCTGCTGGTGCTCAGACGCAGCTCCGCCGGGTGGCCGGCGGCGCCGCCGGCCCCGATCCGCGTGCAGGCCGCCGCCGTGCAGAGCACGGCCAGCGACAGGAGGCCGAAAGCACGAAGCGGCGCCCTCATGGGCGCCGCTTCGTGGCGATCACATACGCGACCTAGGACTCAGCGGAGAAGGGGTCCTCACCGAGCAGGTCACCGATGGTCGTGCCGTGTTCGCCCTCGGAGTGGTAGTACTCGGTAAAGTCCTCCACGCCGGTGACGCGCAACGATCCGGTGATACGCCGCGTGGACTGGTTGACCGTCACGAGCTTGACGTCGACTTCCTCGGCGCTCTGGTACTGCTTGTTCGGATCGAACTCGCCCTTGGGAACCATCGCGAGGATACCGGGGAAGACTTCGACGAGCAAGTAGTTCGGCGTAACCTTGACGACCTGCGCCTTGTGGACGTAGTTCTCGACCAGGTCCGCCGCATGCTCGACCCACGGATCGGGCAGCGAGTGCTTGAGCGAGAGACTCACCTTCTTGGCTTCGGGGTCGAACTTCATGATTTCGACGTTGACCACTTCGCCGACTTTGACCACCTCGGACGGGTGCTTGATGCGCGCGTACGAGAGCTCGGAGTTGTGGATGAGACCGTCGACGCCGCCGAGGTCGACGAATGCGCCGAACTCCGCCAGACGAACCACCGTGCCTTCGCGGATCTGACCCACGGCCAAGGTGCCGAGAAGCTCCTGTTTCTTCTGGTTGAGCTCTTCCTCGAGCACGAGGCGCTGTGAAAGCACCACGCGGTGACGCTTGTGGTCCAGGTCGATGACCTTCAGGCGCAGCTTCTTGCCGACCAGCTCCTCGAGATTGCCAACCGGCTGACGGCGGATCTGCGAAGCGGGAACGAATCCGCGCATACCGAGGTCGACAAGTACGCCGCCCTTGACGACCTGCGTAGCCGTGGCCTCGATGACTTCGTCGTTCTCGTGGGCGGCGATGACCTTCTCCCACGTCTTGAGCGCACGTGCGCGCCGCTCGGAGAGATAGAGATCACCGTCGTCGTCGACGCGATGAATCATCACTTCGAGGGTGTCGTTGACCTTGAGCGACTTGGCGTCGATCGCGAGCGAGAGCTCGCGGAACGGGAGGATGCCCTCCGATTTGCCGCCGATGTCGACCAGGAGCTCGTCCTGATACTTGGCGACGATGGTGCCGGTCAGCACCTGGCCCTCATCGAGGACCTTGAGACTCTCTTCGTAGAGGCGCTGCTCGAGCGCGAACTGGTCTTCTTCCTCCGTCTGCGCGACGTTCGGATGCGTCTCTGTCAAAATGGTGATGTAACCTAATCCTTCACTTTTGTATTTGCCTACCGCTGGCAACGCGGGCAGTAGAACGTGCCGCGCTGACCGATGGTGACCCGTTTTACGGGCGCATGGCAACGAAGGCACGAAAGGCCCTCCCTGCCATAGACGGCCAGGTTGTTCTGGAAGCCGCCTTCCAGTCCCTCCGCGTCGACGTAGTGCTCGACGCTGGTGCCGCCTTTGGCGATGGCTTCCTCTAGAACCCGGATCAGGGCCGAATGGAGGCGCTCCACCCGAACCCTGGAGAGGCTGCCCGCCCGCCTTGCCGGGTGGATGCCTGCTTGAAAGAGCGCTTCGCAGGCGTAGATGTTGCCTACACCCGCCACAACGCGCTGATCCAGCAGGAGGCTCTTGATGGGTCCGCGCCGCCCGGCCAGCAAGTTGGCGAGCCGCCGCGGGGTGAAGGACAACTCCAAGGGCTCGTCCCCCAACCCGGCCGCCCACTGGCCGTTCGCGGTTAGCCGCATCCGTCCAAACTTCCGCATGTCGGAGAAGCGCAGCCAGCCGCCGTCCCGGAAGCGCAGCCGCACGCGCGCATAGGGATCCTCTGCCGGAGCCCGCTCGACGATCAGCCGCCCCGTCATGCGCAGATGGACCGTCAGCGTGCGCCCCGAGGCCAGCGGCATGACGATGAACTTGGCGCGCCGCCTCACCTCTGCGATGGCTTCGTCACGCAGCAGCTCCGTGAAGTCGCCCGGGAGATCGTTGACGACGCTTCTCGGCGTCTCGACGCGCACCTCGGCGATGCGCCGTCCAGTGACGGTCCTGGCGAGACCGCGTACGATGGTCTCGACTTCGGGAAGCTCGGGCATCAGGCCGAAGCCTTGGTGTTCGTTCGCTCGACTTCCTTCGGCGCCGTTATGCCCGGTTCGATGTCAACTCTGGTTAGGTCTTCGAAAGCGCCGGCAGCCCGGTGACGCGTGCGCCTTCCGCTAAACCGTCATCGTGCGCTTCGCCGGCGGGCAGCTCCAGCACGTAGGCGCCGTCCCCTTCGCGCGTGGCGACGCGATCCTCCGGCGTGGCGCGCTCGCTGTGCGGAACGCGCGCCGCAACGGAGGTGACGGTGCCGTCCTTGCGCAGCCACACGATGTCGAGATCGATGAGCGTGTCCTTCATCCAGAACGACTTGCGGCCCTCGGCGGAAAAGACGAAGAGCATACCCGTGTGCGGCGGCAGCGCTCTCACGTTCATCAATCCGCGCTCGCGCTGCTCGCGGTTCCGCGCCACTTGAACGCTCAACGCAGCGCGCGGAGCATGCAGCTCAACGGTCGGCAAATGTTGGATTGCAGGTGCCGGCGTCGCGCTCGCTGCCGATGCGGGCATCACCAGCGCAAGAGCCGAAAGCAGCAAGAAGAACGCGATCACAGGGCTTCTTCGGCTGGAGCCGAGTTCTCCACCATCTCGACGTCGTACCACGTCGGCCCCACTTTCACGGAGACTTCCAGCGGAACGCTGAGCTCGAGCGCCCCCGTCATCTCGCGGCGCACCAGCGCGATCGTGCGCTCGAGATCGCGCTCCGCAACGTCGAAGAGCAGCTCGTCGTGGATCTGCAGCAGCATCATCGCGTCGAGACCTTCGGCGCG
>SCQY01000295.1 GCA_004298665.1 bacterium
GTCAGCGACCTGCTCTTCCATACGCTCGTGCTGATGCACGAACAGGGCGTCACCATCGACGACGTGGGCCGGGAGCTGCTGCGACGGGCGAAGTGAACGCCCCTGTGCTCGCTCCACAGACGCCGCTGCGGGAGATCATCCCCGCGGAGCGGGCCGCACTCTTCGAGCGTGAGCTGGGTCTGCGTTCCGCCTACGATCTCCTCACCTACTTCCCATACCGCTACGAGGACCTGACGGCGCCGACGCCTTCGAACCTCCTGGGCGGCGCGCTAGAGGGTGAGGAGAACGCCGCGGGCACGGTCATCTCCGTCAAGCATCAGTTTCTGCCGGGGCGCGCGCGCGCGAAGACGACGGCGCTGCTGCGCGACGATGCCGGCATCTTCACCGCCGTGTGGTTCGGGCGCCCCTATCTGCGCAATCAGCTCCGCGAGGGGATGCGTCTCTTCGTGCGCGGGCGGGTTCAACGTTCGTTCTCGGGGCCGCAGATCAACGTCTCGTTGCATCGCGTGACACGCGAGGGGGAGGCGTACGACGGCGAGGTCCTCCCCGTGTACGGACAGACCGCACGCCTCCAGCTCAAGACGATCCGCACGGTCATCCGCAAGGTGCTGCCGCGTCTGCTGGAGATCCCGCTGGACGAGCTGCCCGAGGATCTGCAGCGCAAGCACGCGCTCCTCCCGGCACGCGAAGCGTATCGCGCGATCCATCAACCGGCGCGCATGTCAGAGGCGTTGGCCGCACGTAAGCGCGTCATCTACGGCGAGTTCCTCGGTTTAGCGTTGGGTGCGGCGATCAAGCGCGCGCAGCGTGCCTTTACCGGCGGAGCGCTGCCGATGAGCGCTCCCGATGATTTGATGGACGAGCTGGAGCGGCACCTGCCGTTCGCGCTGACCGGCGCGCAACGGCGCGTCATCCGCCAGATCTGGGGGGACATGGCGCTCCCGCAGGCGATGAATCGTCTGCTGCAGGGCGATGTCGGAAGCGGCAAGACGCTGGTAGCCGCGGCCGCGGTGCTGCTGGCTCACCGCGCCGGCGCGCAGGCGGCGCTCATGGCGCCGACGGAGATCCTGGCGCGTCAGCACGCTGCTAAATTGGCCACCTTGCTCCTGCCGTTCGGGATCCCGGTCGAAGTAGTGCTGGGCGGCCAGGGCGCCAAGGCGCGCCGCGAGGCGCTGGGCCATCTCGCCGACGGCAGCGCGTCGCTAGCTATCGGAACCCACGCGCTGCTCGAGGACGACGTGGTCTTCGCGCGTTTGGGTCTGGCGATCATCGACGAGCAGCACAAGTTCGGCGTGCAGCAGCGCATGCGGCTGCGCGTCAAAGGATACGGCGGCAACCTCCCGCACACGCTGGTGATGACGGCCACGCCCATCCCGCGCACGCTGGCGCAGTCGCTCTATGCGGACCTCGATCTCTCGGTAATCGACGAACTTCCGCCGGGGCGCACGCCGGTTCGCACGCGCGCCACCACCGAGGATCACAAGCCTGACGTCTGGGCGTTCGTACGCAAACAGGTCGAACGCGGCCGGCAGGCCTACGTCGTGACGCCTTCGATCGGCCTCGACAACGGCAAGAAGAACGGCGAGGAGGAGGAGAGCAAGGCGGCGATCGTGCGCGCCACGGAAGTTTACGACGAGCTGACCCGCCGGGTCTTTCCCGACCTGCGCGTGGGATTGCTCCACGGGAAGATGCCGGCGCGCGAGAAGGACGAGGCGATGGCGGCCTTCGCCCGCAACGAGGTGAGCGTGCTCGTCGCTACGACCGTCGTCGAGGTAGGCGTCGACGTCGCCAACGCCAGCGTGATGGTCATCCTCGATGCTCAGCGCTACGGGCTGGCACAGCTCCATCAGTTGCGCGGTCGGGTCGGACGCGGCGCGGCCGCGTCGTTCTGTATCCTCGTGGCCCCGGACGATACGGAGAGCGAACGGTTACAGGTGCTCGAGCGGACCGCCGACGGCTTCGCCATCGCCGAAGAGGATCTGCGGCTGCGCGGTACGGGCGACCTGCGTGGGACGGCGCAGTCCGGGGCGGCCAACTTCAAGCTCGCGAATCTCGTAGCCGACTTTCACCTCTATGCGGAGGCAAAGGCTGATGCCGACGCCGTCGTCGCCGCCGATCCGCGCTTGGAGCGCCCCGAGCATGATGGGCTGCGGCGGCTCTTGGCGGCTGGGGAGACGCTCCAGGCACTCGTCGTCTCGAGTTGAATGAAGGGCAGCATGGGAACGCGCATCTGGGCGGCGCTCGGCGCCGCATTGCTGTGGCTGCTGCCGGCTGTGGCTGGTGCTGAGGCGCTCACCACGACTGACGTGCTGGCTCGGCTGGTCTCGGTTCCGGGAGTCTCCGGCTCGGAAGGGCCGGTACGCCGCGTGATCCGCTCGCTGCTTCCTGCCTGGGCCCATCCCGTGACCGATGCGATGGGAAACCTGGTGCTGACGGTGGGCCACGGCCGGCCGCGCACGCTCTTCATCGCCCATATGGATGAAGTGGGATTCGTCGTTTCGGGAATCACGCAGGACGGCTATCTGCGGTTGGCGCCGGTGGGCGGCTTCTTTCCCGAAACCTTCGACTCGCGCGTCGTCAACATTCAGACGGCGCATGGAATCGTCAAAGGCGTGATCGCCACCAAGTCGATTCACTTGACCAAAGGCGCCGCGCCTGCGATCACTCCGCAGAGTCTCTATGTCGACGTCGGTGCCGGTTCGGCGGCGCAGGTCGATGCGATGGGGATCGAGGTCTACGACACCGTTTCCTACGAGAAGCACTTTCAGCGGCTGGAGGGCACGCGCATCGCGGGCCGCTCGTTCGACGACCGCTTCGGATGTGCAACGCTCGTGCAGGCGGTGCGTGAACTCGACCCGTCGGCGGTGCACGGTACGGTCGTCTTCGCTTGGAGCGTCCAAGAGGAAGTGGGCACGCGCGGTGCGGCGGCGATCGCGCGCTCGCAGCGCTTCGACGACGTCGTTCCCGTTGACATGTTCGTCACCAGCGACACTCCGCTGGAGTCGCGCGACCAGGCTTACGCCCCGCTGGGGCAGGGCTTCGTGATGCGTGCTTGGGATCAGTCCAACATCTCCGACATAGCGTTGGTGCGACGCTTGGCCGGTTGGGCACATGCCAAGGGTATCGCCGTTCAAGTCGGCGTCACCGGAGGCGGCAACGACGGCGAAAACTTCTGGTCGCAGACGACCAAGGTGCTCCCTATCGGTATCCCGCTGCGCTACTCGCATGCCGTCGAAGTGGGCGACAGCCGTGATCTCGACGCGATCGTCCGCTACGTCGAAGCCCTGGCGCGCGAAGGCGTGCCCAGCGGCGAGCCGGGCTGAGCACGGACGATGGCGGTGCGGCTCTCGCCCGAGATCGAGGTGGATGCGTTGGGCTTCGACCTCGATCATACGTTGGGTTTCGATGACCGGCTCGAACTGCGCACGATGCTGCGCTACGCGCGCGGGGCGGCGGCGAGTCACGGCACGGCCGTGCGCGAGCATGCATCGGCTCTTCTCGCACTTGCGCGCGCGGGGCGGCTCACGATCGATCAGGCCGTAGCGATCTTCCTGGGCGCCTATCTTTCCGCGTCGCAGGCGCAAGCCGAAGTCGTGCGTTGGCGTGAGGAAGTCGTGGCCGAGGCGCTCGTGGGCATGCGTCCCGCCCCTGGGGCGTTGGCCTGTATCGAGCGTTTGGAAGCACGCGGCATCCCCGTTGCTATCTTGACCAACGGATGGAGTCCGCTGCAGGAGGCCAAGGCACAGTCCTTGGGGCTCTCGCACCTGCCCATGCTGATCTCCGAGCAGATCGGTGCGCTCAAGCCGGCCCCGGAGGCGTTCGCCGCCCTGGTGGGCCAGCTTGGTACGCGCCGCGAGCGTACGGCGTACGTCGGCGACGATCTCGACGACGATGTCCTGGGGGCGCGCGCCGCGGCGCTGGTACCCATCTGGGTACCGGAGCGGAATCCAGCGGAGGCTGATCTGCGCGCCCTTCCCGAAGGGGTGGTCACCGTGCGTACGCTCGAGGAGCTGGCCCCATGAGCCAGCCATCGCAGGACCCGATGCTGGCCGAATGGGCCCATGCGCTGGTCGAACGGCGGCTGCGCGATTTCGAACTGCGGCGCGCTGCGGCGCTCGAGCAGCCGCACGACGTCGAGGCCCTGCACGATGTTCGCACGCGGGCGCGCCGTCTGCGCGCCGCCCTGGAAGACCTCCGCGAGCTCGTCCCCGAGGCAGAGGAGTGGCTGAGCGCCCTCAAGCGTCTGAATCGGTATACGGGCGCAGCGCGCGACAACGACGTGCTGATGGCGCGCGCGGATGCCTACGTCCAAACGGTGCGCGGTCCTGCGCGAGCCTGTTTTGATCGTGTCGCGCATAGGCTGCGCAACCGCCGAAAACGGCTCGGCGAGCGTGCGAGCAAGGCGATCGCCCAGTGCGTGCTGGCAGAGGATCGGGGGGAGGCGTGAAGGCGCGCCGCGTCGCTGCCGTTGCCACGGGCATCGAGGCGATGCGCAGGCAGATCGTGCGCCTGCGTCTGGCTGAGGTGCTGGCCGGCGCGTTTGCGCTGGAGCGCGCTGAAGCCGCTCCGCTCCACGATCTGCGCATCGCCTGCAAGCGTTTGCGGTATGCCTTGGAACTTCATTGCGAGGGGCTCCCGGCGCAGACGCAGGCCGCGGAGCGTGTCATGGCGGAGCTGCAGGATCTGCTCGGCGAGATCCATGACTGCGATGTCTTGCTCGCGATGATCGCCAAGGGCAGCGGCGAGGCTGCCCGGATCATACGCCGCGACCGCGGCAGGCTCTTGACGCGCGTTCGCCGCCTTTGGCGTACGGCGTTCGCCGTGGACGGAGCACTCGATGTATTGGCCGCTTATGCCGGGTTCGGTTCTCCACAAGGTTCCCCGGGCATCGCCCCCTAAGCACCGCTACCCAGGATGCGATTGACCGGAGGAACCCTTGGGGGGCGACGGATCGCGGGGCCAAAATCCCGTGGCGTGCGGCCGACGCCGGGTCGCGTGAAGGAGGCCCTCTTCTCGATGTTAGGGAGCCGGACGGCCGGCGCTCGTGTGCTGGATCTCTATGCGGGAACCGGAGCAGTCGGCTTCGAGGCGCTCTCGCGCGGCGCGCAAGAGGTTGTCTTCGTCGAAGGCCAGCCTCGCGTCGCTCAACGCATCGCCGCGCTGGCCGCGCAGCTGGGGATCGGGCGAGACCGCGCGCGCGTCGTCAATACGCGCGTCGAGCGCGCATTAGAGCGTTTGGACGGACGCTTCGACATCGTCTTCGCCGATCCGCCGTACGCGCTCGGAGTTCCTGAGCGTGTCTTGTTGCGCCTACACGAGCGAGGCCTCGTGGACGAAAGGAGTCTGGTGGTCTACGAACACAGCAGCCGCATCACGGTCGGCGTCCCGGCTCCATACCGCGTTGGGCGGCGCGAAGCGTACGGTGAGGTTGCGCTCACGTTTCTCGCGCCGGAAGCGGATGCATCGTGAGCGGCCTCCACGCGGTCTATCCTGGGAGTTTCGATCCGATCACCAACGGGCACATGGACATCGTGCGTCGTGCCGCCCGCGTTTTTCCACGGCTGACAGTGGCCGTCGTCGTCAATCCGCAAAAACGTTCACCGCTGTTCACGCTCGAGGAACGAGAGCGGATGATTCGCGAATCGGTGGCCGATCTGCCCAACGTGCGCGTGGACCACTTTCGAGGCCTGCTCGCCGACTATCTCAAGACGATCGAGGCCGATCTCATCGTGAAAGGCTTGCGCGTGGTCTCCGACTTCGAGTCCGAAATGTCGACCGCGCTCATGAACCGCAGCCTCTCCAAGGATGTCGACACGGCCTTTATGATGGCCAGTGCCGAGTTCTCGTTTGTGAGCTCCAGTCTAGTTAAGGAAGTGTTCTTCCTCGGCGGCGACGTTTCGGCATTCGTGCCGGCGCATGTCTTGCGCACGATGGAGCTCCGTCGCCATTCGCTCACCCACGCTACGTAGGGGGTTCGCACTGATGTCGATCTACCGCGTCATCGATAAGCTCGAGGCATACGTGAAGGAGGGAGTTTGGCTTCCGTTCTCCTATCGCGTCGTCTCCGAAGAGCGCATTATCGAGTTCATCGAGAAGATGCGCGCCACGCTGCCCGAAGAAGTCGAGCGTGCGCGGCAGATATCGAAAGAGAAGGATCGCGTGCTTCGCGAGGCCCAGGAGCGCGCCCAGAACATCGTTGCGGAGGCGGCCACCGAGCACGAGAGCATGGTGGATACCTCGGTCGTAGTTACGCAGGCGCGCACGACCGCGGAGATCATCTTGCGCGAGGCGCAGGAGAAGGCCGCGAAGATTCGCGAGGGGGCCGACGGCTATGCGGCGCAGGTGCTGGCAGAGCTCCAAGCGCGGCTGAGTGCTGCCTTGGGGTCCGTGGAGAAAGGGCAGGCTGCCCTGAGCGCTGAGCGCCACCGCCAGGCGGCACCTGCCTCGGAGAAGCCAGCCAAATCTGGTGCACGCTCGGCCCCCAGTTCGCCGGTCGCGGTCGCCGAGGATACCGCCAAGATGGAGTCGATTGAGGTCTAGCGCGCCGCTGCGCGCATGGCGCGCGGTGATCTGGATCGTCGTCCTGCTCGCCGCACTCTTCTATCTCCCGACTCCCTACGTGGTGATGGCCCCGGGGGACGCGGTGGACCTGCGCACGGCGATCCGCGTGGCAGGGCACCCGTCCCCTGCACATCCGCTCTACCTGACGGACGTTCTGCTCTATCCCGCCTCACCGCTGGGGTTGCTAGCGAAATACGCCCCAGGCTATCGCCTCTTGCGCCGGTCCGACTTGGAGCCGGCGGGAATCCCTTCCCAAGAGTATCGAGAGGTCCTGCGGCGCAGCATGGCCGAGAGTCAGCAGGCCGCCGCGGTGGTGGGAGAGCGAGCAGCGGGCTATCGCGTGGCTACGCCCCCGTCGCGCGTGCGGGTGGTGGCTGTCCTGAAGAACAGCCGCGCGCGCGGGCTGCTTGAACCCGGCGACATCGTCATGGCGGTCGATGGATCGACCGTCACCTCGCTTGCGCGGATGGTCGCGATCGTGGGCACCCACCCCGTCGGAGGGGCCCCCGTCAGCGTTCAAATCGATCGTGACGGCAGCCGGCACGTCGTGAGCATTCCTACGAGCGCAAGCGCGCAGGGTCAGCCGCGCATCGGCGTGTTGATCGCGGCGGAGCTGGGGCAGGCAAACCTGCCCGTGCCGGTGCATTTCGGCGGCGAGCTCGAACGCATCTCCGGCTCCAGCGGCGGCCTTATGATGGCACTGGAGATCTACCGCACGCTCGGCGGGCAATCGCTGGGCGAGGCGCCCGTCGCCGGCACGGGCACGATCGATTTTGACGGGAACGTGGGAGCCATCGACGGCGCAGCGCAAAAAGTGATTGCTGCGAAGCGCGCGGGGGCGAAGATCTTTCTCTGCCCGCCGGATAACTATCACGAGATCAAAGGGACGCGCGGCATTCGCGTGATTCCGGTTGCAACCTTCGAGCAGGCCCGCAAGGCCTTGGCGGCGGGCCAACAGCGCGCCGCATAGATGCGAGCAAGCACCCCGGCTGTCTCTAGACGGCCGTGCCTTCGATGTTGTTGACGAAGCTCTCGAGGATCGCGCGATCGAGCTTCTTGACGCGGCCGCGCTCCAGCTCAACGGCGCCGGAGTCTCGCAGGCGAATCAGCGCACGTGCGGCCATGTCGCGCACGGTTCCCGCAGCCGCGGCGATCTGCGCCTGAGAGAGTCGCTCGACGCCCAGCAGACCCGGCGTGAGGCCTTCCCCCGGGCCCGTGTAGTTCAGCAGCCACTTCGCCACGCGCTGGAGGACATGGGCGAAGGAGAGGTCGGCGATCGTGCTGATGGAGCGGCGGCGCGCCTGGCTCGAGGCGACGAGAAACGATAACGCCAACTCCGGGTCCTGGCGGCATGCGCGTAAGACCTCGTCCCGCGGAATCAGCACCAGGTTCGAGTCGGCCATCGCTTCGCACCGATACACCGTCGAGCCTCCGTCGAACACCGGGGTTTCGTTGACGGCGTCGCCGGGAAAGCGTTCGAGCAGCGTCTGCATCTTCCCATCGCGCGAGAGCAGGGTGAAGACGACACGTCCGCTGCGGACGAATCCCAAGTAATCCCACTGCTCGCCTTCGTCGAAGATCGTTTCACCCGCGCGGTAGTTGCGCTCGGTGGCGACTTGCACGACACGCGCAATCACTTCGCGCGAGACGTTAGCGAATGGGGCGCAGCGCGTGAGGAAGTGCTCCAGGTCCTCGACGCTGGCATCGACGCGCTCGATGCGGATCACCCAGCGCTGGCTGCCCATGTTGCGCGCATCCCAGAGGAACTCCATGGGGCGGCGCATCACGAGGTCGGCGCGCAGCGCTTTGTGGTCATTGTCGCTGGCGAGCTCGAGAACGCCCCCGACCGGCAGACGGTCGAACGCCGCGATCACTGACGAGTGGCGCGCAGACATGGGAAGTGAGCGCATGTCTATGGGCGTGTGCACTCGGCCGACCGACGATGGCATGGCTCTGCGATTCGACAGCCGCGACCCGGAGGCCCGCTTCGGACCCCTGGAGCGCCAGGGGGGAAGAAGCGGCTGCCGCGAAGCGAGCGTTCATGGAGTACCGTGATAACGACATCGTGATCCTGGCCGGGGCCCGCACGCCCTTCGGCAATTTTGGAGGGGTTCTCCGGGACCTCACTGCTACCGATCTCGGCGTGGCCGCCGCCAAGGGCGCCATCGCCCGCAGCGGCGCGGCCGCCGAGAAGATCGACGACGTGGTCTTCGGCAACGTGATGCAGACCAGTGCCGACGCCATCTACCTTGCCCGCCACGTGGGTCTGCGCTCGGGCGTGCCCGTCGGCGTGCCCGCGCTCACGCTCAATCGCCTGTGCGGCAGCGGCCTCCAAGCCATCGTCACCGCCGCCCACCACCTCCTGCTGGGAGAAGCCAGCTACGTGCTGGCCGGCGGCACCGAGTCGATGAGCCAGGCCCCCCACGTAATCCGTGGCGCCCGCTGGGGCTTGGCCCTGGGCCAGGGTGCGCTCGAGGACTCGCTTTGGCAAGGCCTGACCGACTCGTACAACAAGATGCCGATGGCTATCACCGCGGAGAACCTGGCGGAGCGCTACGGGATCCCGCGCGAGGCCTGCGACGAGTTTGCGCTGCGCAGCCAGGAGCGTGCCGTCGCCGCTCGCGACAACGGCTACTTCGACGACGAGATCGTGCCGGTCGAAGTTCCGGGTCCAAAGGGGACGACGCAGACGATCGCTGCGGATGAGGGTCCGCGCAGCGGGATGACGATGGAGCGCCTGGGCAAGCTTCCCGCGCGCTTCAAGAAAGGCGGCGTCGTGACGCCCGGCAACGCCAGCGGCATCACGGACGGGGCGGCGGCGGTGGTCTTGACGACGGTGAAGCAGGCCAAGGCCGACGGGCTTTCGTGGATCGGACGCTTGGTCTCGTGGAGCGCCGTGGGCGTCGATCCCGACATCATGGGCATCGGCCCAGCGTTCGCCATTCCCAAGGCGCTGGAGCGTGGAGGCGTGCAGGCCAAGGATCTCAATGTCGTCGAGATCAACGAGGCCTTCGCGCCGCAGGTCCTGGCCTGCACCAAGGAGCTGGGTTTTGCAGGCGAGCGTCTCAACCCGCATGGCGGGGCGATCGCGCTTGGCCATCCGCTGGGCGCCAGCGGCGCGCGCATCGCGTACACGGCACTTCACGACCTGCGCACCAACGGAGGCGGCTACGGCGTGGCCAGTGCCTGCATCGGTGGTGGCCAGGGCATCGCCGCCGTAATCGAGGCGCGCTGAGATCTCGTCGGTCCCCGACACGCGCGTAGGGGGGCTCTCGCGCCCCTACGCGCTCCTGCTTCTCTCAACGCTGTTTCTCGATCTCGCTGCCAACTTGCCGATTGGATCGCTGCCGCTTGCGCTGGCCAGCGATGGTGCCCCGCGCGGTGCGATCGCGCTGGCCATGGGCGGGGGTCTCTTTGCCTCCATCTTCGGCAGCCTTCCGGTCGGCGCGATCGTCGACCGCGTGGGTCGGCTGGCCACCGTGCGCGCCGCGGCCCTGCTCTGCGGGTTGGCGGTTCTGGGGATGTCCTTCGTCCATGGTGCCCTGGGCGGCGGTCTGCTGATGGCGGCACGCGGCATTGCGCTCGTGGGTTACATGACCGCGGAGTTTGCCTACGCTAGCGAGATCGTGCCTCGCGAGCGCATCGTCTCCGCGACATCGACGCTGGGCATGATCGGCAATTTGGCATTCGCCATCGGTCCGGCGCTGGGCGTCTTCCTGTGGCAGCACGGGATCGGCCGGCAACAGTACCTGTGGGCAACGCTCTCGGCGGCGCTCGGGCTGATCGTGCTGATGGGTCTGCCCCAGCGTCACGACGTTCACTCCATCCAGCGGCGCCGGATCTTCATGCGCAGCGCATGGTTCCCCGCGATGGGTTTCCTTGTCGGAACGACGCTGCAAAACGGCGTCAACAACGCGCTGGCCGTGCTGACATTTCACGACCGCGGCATCGCCAACGGAGCGCTGATCTTCAGTGCGATGGCCTTCACCACGTTTGCATTGCGCTATCCCGCGGGGCGGCTGGTCGATCTCCATGGTCCGCGTATCGTGGCGATTCCCACTGCGGCGGCCCAGGCGTTGGCGTGTCTGCTGGCAGCGCATGCTCACAGCTGGGTTGAGGTGGTCCTTGCTGGGGGCCTCTTCGGCTTGGCCTGGGCGGCGGTGGTCCCCGTCGGCGTCGGTCTCTTCTTCGAGCGCAGTACCTCGCGTACGCGTGGCGCCGCCATGGGCGCGTACAACTTGGCCTTCAGCAGCGGCGCGGCTATCGGCGCCCTGGTGGCGGCGCTGGCCGCGCAGCTCGGCCCCGGTTACACGGTGGCCATCCTGGTCAGCGGCGCTGCGCCGTTGGCGGCGCTCCCGTTCGTTCTCGCCTCACCGGCGCGTACGCGCCGGGTGAGCGAGCGCACCGCGTGATGCTACTCGGCGGAGAGCTGGTGCTCGCCGCCGAGGCTCAAGGCATGGAGATGCTGGATGAGCCGCTGCTCCCGCATGTAGGTGGGGCGTTCGCAGAGCTCGCAGCGCGTGAGCGTCGAGTTGCGGTCGAGGTAGGTGATGACGGTGGTTGCGAATTCCGCGTGGCTCCACGTCAGCGGCGAAACGGAGAGCGGCCCGCCGCTCTCCGGATCGAGCTGCTCGGCGAGCACGCCGCTGCGCGCCGCGTGATCCACTACCCACGTCATGATCTCCGCCGCGGCAGCCATGTGCCGCTCGTCGCGCGCGCGCAAGAGCTCCCACTGCGCTCGCCACAACGAGCAGATGAACCAAGGATTGCCGGGAACGCGCTCGGGGTCGCCGCTACGCCGGTGATAGGTATCGCCGGCGTAGCGGGCGACGCCCCCGATGTTCGTGTCCACGGTGAGACCGCTGAACGTCGCCTCCAGCGTGAGCACCGCGCGGGGATGGTGCGGCTCTATCAAGCCGAATCGTACCAAACCGTAGACCGAGCAGTCGAGGGTGTCGTCACGCTCGAAGGTGCCGTCGCTGCGCGGCACGATCGTGCGCACAAAGCGCCCGGCGCCATCGTCCCACAGCGCGTCGACCGCGGCGAGGCGCATGTGTTCCGCTGCTTCGAGATAGGTCGCGCCGTCGTCGCCGAAGGCGTGCGCCATGTGGGCGGCGGCGCGCAGCCCCGCGTAGACGGAGGCGATTGTCCAGGCATGGATTCCGTAGCGCTCTTCCCAGATATCCCACGACGGCAGGGGGAGGCCGGTCGATGGGTTGCGATAGCGGAGCAGAAACTGTGCGGCGGGCCGTACGAGGTCATCGTAGAGCTCGGCGAGCGCTTCGAGATTGCGGGAGAGAAAGAGATGCTGCCAGAGCGCCCAGAGGACCAGCGCCGTTTCATCCTCTTGGATCGGCAGCGTCCGTTCGCTGGCCGCGTAGTATGGAAGCCATGACGACGCGACAGAGCCGTCAGGATTGTACTTATGCGCAAGCCAGCCATCGCGCGTAAGCGAGCGGCGGCAGAAGCGGAAGAAGCGAAGCGTCAATTCGTGGTAGCCGGCGAGATCCAGCGCGAACGAGCTGAGCGCGCCGTCCCGCGGCCAGACGTAGCTATAGGTGTCGCGAAAGTTTGACGTGATGTCGCTGTCATTGGCTGCTACGATCGCACCGCCGTCGTCGATGTGCGTTCGCATCACCAGCAGGCTGCGCCGGTAGGCAGCGACGATCTCCGGGGAGAGACCCGAGAAGAGCGTATCGTCCTTGGTCACCCACGTTTGCCAGTAGTCGCGTGTCCGCCGCCGCATCGTAGCCCATGCTCCCCCAGCGATGCGCCGATGGCGGTCAAGCACTTCGTCGAGCGAGAGCCCGGCGGCGAGCCACGCCTCGACGGTCGTGCTCTCGCCGGGAGCCAGCGTGAGATCCACGCCGCAGACGGAATCGACGGCGCCCTGTGCGATACGATTGCCGGAGAGCTCGCCGTCTTCGGCATCGCGGAACGTCCCCTCGACGTGGCCGCTGTGCTTCGCACCGACGGCGAAACGGTCCGGGCCGTCGCCCCCTTTCGCGCGCATCGTTACGAGGAGATAGCGGTGTCCTTTGTAGTGGATGACGGCGCGTGCGTCTGGATGATAGAGCGCCGTGTCGCCGATCTCCGTGCCGTAGAGATAGAAGTTGTGCGCCAGAAAGAGACGCACGTCACGTCGCGGCCCCTCGCGGCGGTCGTCGTAGAGCGTGAAGCGCCGCAGCAATGCCGGCTCGCGGAGATCTACGACGTCGGAGCAGAGCAGCGTGATGCCGAGCGCTTGATGGCGCAGCGAGACGGCCGTCTCGAGCGTGTTCTCGCGGTAGCGCAGGTCGCGCTGCCAGCCGTCGTGGTGGATCCACGACAGCACTCCGTCGCACCACACGCCTAGCCGGCACTTGTGGCCTCCAAGATGGTTCTCTTGACCCACGTGAGGGTAGTAGAGGTCGCGCAGCGTGTAGGTGCGGTCGAAGGCGACCAGCAGCGAACCGTTGCCCAGCGGCAGGTCTCGTGGCATGGCCGCTGGTTCGCAAGGGCGCAGGCGCCGGCCTGCGGGCTCAGGCTAGGCTCGTACCAAGGATTGCGAAATAGCCGGCTCCACGCGATAGAGGAAATTACGCGAGTCGGTGGTGTGCCCGTCGAGGTCGACCAGCGCCGCCGAGATCAGCACGCGCCCCGCATGCACCGCTTGCATCTGCCATCGAGCGATGTACGGGGGGGCGGTAGCCTCGCGGCGCGCTTGGACCCCCGAGCCCATGACCATGAACTTCCAGCGTTCGCCCCGCGACTGCGGGAGCTCAAGCGTCATGCTCTCGCCGATATGCAACGTATGCGTCTCCATTGGTGATGATCGCCCTCCAGATACCATGGTATCCTGCGGACAGGGGGAGACGCATGCGGGAAAATACTGATCTTTTGCTTGCGTGCTACGGAGCGAGTACGTACGAGCGCAGGATCCCCTAGAGGCGCCAGAAGACGCCAGGTCGCTTCGGCCCCGCCTCGTAGTGCGATCCCCACCTCGTAAACTCGGCGGGGACCCCGTCGTGTTGAAAGCCCCCTCCCGGGGGGCGAAGGCAATGCGCGCCTGACCCCCACCTCGTAAACTCGGCGGGGACCCCATGACGTTAGAAGTCCCTCCGGGGGCGAAAGGCGCGTTGCGCCTTTCTTATCTTCCGTTGAACGCCGCTGCCCGCTTTTCAAGAAAGGCGCTGGTGCGATCCCCACCTCGTAAACTCGGCGGGGACCCCGTCGTGTTGAAAGCCCCCTCCCGGGGGGC
>SCQY01000296.1 GCA_004298665.1 bacterium
GGCGCCGGCAGCTATACCGAGGGCGCCAGCGCACGCCGCGACCACCCACTGCGTAGCCGGGAACAATAGGTTCGCAGCAGCCACGGTTATGGTCCAGGCCCCGAATAGCAGCCCACCCACACGTAGAGACCACCCTAAGAACATCCTCCTACCTCCTTCTAACGTAGCATCTTTCGAGCCTCGTGCAACGGCACGAGCTCGCGACCTTGCCAAAACATCCTTCTCCGTCCAACTATGCGATCAGTCAAGCGACGCCTGCGATCTTCCGCGGTTTCGCTAATGGCGCACGCGGTAATGCGAATGAGGAAAACGACCGGCATCGGCAACCCGGGCACGAAACGCCTTGCACACTAGCGTCATCGACATTCACCCGCGTGGGATGTGGCTGCAGCAGCGGCCGGCAACTGAATGACCCGTCGACACGCCGCGCAGGTGTCCACGATCGCGTGCGCGGCTAGGCGCTCCAGGTCGCCGCCGGAAAGCCCGAACCGTCGGACCGCCGATTCGCAGACGTCACGCAGCATCGCCACTACCAGCGCGTCGTTAATCGACAGCGGAGCACGCTCGACGCTAACGCGATACCCGCCATCACCAGACCGCTCGAGGAGCGATCGGCCCACGAGACTATCATAGACGCGCTGCACCTCTTCCGGCGCGACCCCCATGACATCGGCGGCTGCACGCGGCGAGAGCAGGAGCGTGTCTGGCTCGAAGGCGCCGCTCGTTATAAGGTGCGCCAGCGACTGAAGATTACAGTGCGCCATGATCCTACGCTTGTGCCCGGAAAAGCCAGCCGACGACTAAGACGACCGCAACGATCCCCAGCGTGACGGGTAGCGGAATGTCGCGCACGAACTTCCAGACAGCGCTGAGGATCAACCCACGCTCGATGATTTGGAAGATGCCGTGCCCATACGACGCGTATGCAAAGATCACCGACTCTCCAACATCCTTTCTTCGTCGCCCATGGCGCAGCTATTGTAGCCTCATCGGGCCGCGTCGTCGTCGTCGCGCTCGCTCGCTTTCATTGGACGGACGTCACGCCAGCAATGCATCCGCTTCGTCGACGAGGCGACGGCTAGTCTCCGGGTCAGTGCCGTGATCAGCCATGAGGGAGAGGAGGTCTTCGCGCCCTAGGCCTCCGAGGAGGCACACCGTTACGTAACGGTCAAGCGACGCGTTCCGACCGAGCGCCGCCAGCGCTTCGTCGTACATCCCCAACATGGCGAGCCCGGCGACGCCGACCTCAGCGGTTACCGGGTCCATATCGGCAACGGCTGCGAGGTACAGAGATAGGCCGTGGCGTGGCTTGAATGCGCGTAGCAGATCGAGAATCGCCGGCCGCGCTTCGGGTTCGTCGCGGTAGAGGGTTGCCACCGCGTCGATGCGGGTAGCATCGTCCTCCTCGAGCGCCGTGGCGATCGCGGCGGCGCCACCGTCATCGGCGGGCCAGGAGATCCCCAATTGCGTCGCCCATTCCGGCGGCGATACCGCGGACGGCGACCAAGGCTCGATCTCAAACGGGAGGCCGGGCTGTCCTGCTAAGCTACCATCCTCGTCCAGCGGGAGGAGGCCCGTCGCGATCGGCAACTCTTCTTCGTCTTCTTCTTCCTGGTCGTTGGCTACGTTACCAGCCGCAGCGAGAGCAATCTCAGCAAACCCGGCCGCCTCGAGTTCGTCGGCCGTCACCACACGCACCGACCCGTGGGTATCGGCGTCCAGGCTTCCACCGTCCAGCGGAGGCTCCATACCTGCGCCATCCAACGCACGCGCCCGAAGATCTGCAAGCATGCCTGCGACGAACACAGGAACTGCGGGCTCTTCCACTTTGTCCGGCGCGCGATCAGAGCTGTCAGGGGGTGCCTCGCGAGTTGAGCCCACCTGCGGAGGTGGAGTCGCCAGCGCGGCGGTCCCACTCGCTCCATCCTGCGATGCGGCGCCGTTCAGGAACGGCTCAGCGCGGACAACGTCAAGGTTCAAAGCGCCATCAACCGCTGGGGATGGAATCTCAGCTGCGAGCGACTGTTTGTCCGCTGTTTGTTCTCGTTCTAACGCCTGTTCCTCCGGCTCCGCAATCGCGAAGTAGGGCACCATCGTCACCTCGAGTAGTGGCGCCATCGCAGCCCGCCCTCGTACGCGCGGCACGAGGACGACGAGTGCGCACACCCCAGCGCCGAGGAACAGGAGGAAGGACAAAGGCATCATGCAGCTTGGTTCTCCTTCTCCAATGTCGCTTGGACATCTCGTATCAGAGGCAGAGGGTCCGTCAAGGCCTGGAGGGACTCGCCGCTGGTCTCGTCGAGCTCGTTGTCCAGCCGCCGAGCTACGCCGATCAAGCCGTGTGCATACGATTCCGCCTGCAACGCCCATGGCGCGTCTGCGGGATACTCGATGATCGTCGTGACCACCGCCGCCAAACACGCCAGCACAGATGGCTGGCCAGCGTCGAGCGACCGAAAGCCTTGGAGTCGGTCTGCACAAGCAATTGCGTAGCCGCTGAGCGACTGTCGAAGGCTCTCCCACTCCGATGCCGTGGGCGGCTCTCCACTCGGCCGCTGGAGCGTCGTAGCCGTCATCGTCCGCAGGGTGGACACGCCGCGCGCAAACATCGGAGCAAGCGCCGGATCTCCTTCGCTGTCCCGCTCGACGATCGCCGACACGGCGACGGCCGTAGCGAGGAGCGGGTCTTCGGCACGACTCAGGAAGTGAAGTCGGGCGAGCATTGGTCCGATGCGCTGAGACATCGGACGCGCAGGGCGCCTATCTGGCGGGCGAATGCCGCCCTCCGTGGTCGCCGCCGCCTCACCGGCCACGGGCGCCGCCGCCTCAATGCCGGAGGACTGGGCCGCGGCCTGCTCTTCGCCGCCGGGCTGCGCGGACGGTACCGAGGCTCGCGCCTCGCTCGCGCCACTCTCGGCTGCAGCACCTTGGTCAGCGGCGCCACTCTCTCCGGCATCGGAAGCGCCTGCCGGCGGCGCCGCGGTTGTCAGGGCTGGGCGCGTGAAGAGCGGCCCTTCGCCAGCCAACGCACGCCCGTCGTCTCTCCGGGAGATCCACGTCTCCTCCTCGTCGAGCTCGAACGGGAGCCCATCGGGATCGTCCGCGTGGATCGCGTCAGGGGTAACGGCCTGCGGGACGGTCGTCGCCGTCGCACGGCCGCTCGCCCACCGCAACGCAGCGCCAATGGCCGTCGTTGTACCACGGACCGTTGCGCGGGTGGGCATGGTAAGCCAGGACAGCGCGATGATACTGCCTGCGCGAACCTTACGGAACCCGATGCTGCCTTCAACTTCGAAGCGCGCGTCGTCCACCAGCAGGCCATTAACGCGCAGGCTCCCTGGCATATACGCGAGGCTCTCTCCAAACGTCAGGGCGACATTAAGGGCGTCGGCAACAACGTTGCCGTCGTGCAGGACCTCTAGGCGCGTTGCCGCTGCCCCCCCGACGATGAGCGACCCCTCCATCTCAAAGGCGTGGACGACGAACGACACTACCGTCTCGATCGGCAGCGCAAGCGGCTCCATCTCGACCGCCGCCTCGCGAGCACACTCCAGGCGTCCACGAACGACAGGGTTCGGGTGCGGAGCTAGCTCGATCAGAACGCCACGTTCGATTTCCTCTCCTGGGTCGATCGTGCCTAAGGCAACCTCCGCCTCGTCAAGGACGCCGGTCTGACCGCGAAGTGCCGAACCTGGTGGTAACTCGAGGAGTAGCCGCGCGTCGACGGCCGGCCGTCCACCCGTATTCTTGACCACCAGGTGGAGTGGGATGATGCCACCAGCCGGCGCTATCGGAAGCGCCCCGTCCCGCTCGAGGGTTCCCCGCAGAGAGGGGCCAGCCACCACGCTGGGATTCAGTTCCGGAAGATTGAAGGATCCGCCATTGTACACGAGCCGCAGCCGCACCGTCGGCTCCGCGCCGGTGACGACCACAGGGACTTCCATGAGACGGGTGTCGCCAGGCTCAAGGTGGTCCCATCCGCCGAGCACTCCGAGGTCAACGTCCATGACATCGACGGCCTCAAGCCGGACGCGATCTGCCGTCGCCGTACCCTCTTGGTGGACGACCACACGGAGCATGCGCTTCTCACCTACCGCAAGCGCATCGTCTCCATCGATTGCCGCGAACGTGCGGGCGGGGTCGAACGCGACACTCGAAACGGCACGGGTTTCCCGATGCACGGCCAAACTCGCCCCACGCGCAAGGATCGTCGTGTAGAGCCGACCGACACTGTCGTGCGCGGCCGGCACCTCCATCAGTGCTTCCCACGTCACTACACACGTCGCCCACGGGGCCAGCGGCGGGAGCGGGAGGCGCAGCTCTCGTCCATCGCGGGGCATGGCGCTTGTGGGCCGACTATCGAGGCGAACGCTTCCCGGCACGATGCGAACGTTTGGAGTCGCCTCCACGAGGAGGATTGCATCGACGCAAGGGGCGTCGTGCTCGTACTTGATCTCAAGCCGGCAAGCAAACGGGGTTCCCGGAACCACGCGGTCGGGGAGGTGAAGCCCTGTCGTCCTTGCAGAAAATGGCGTCGCAGCTGCGATGTGCACGGTCATGTACCCCTACTCCACGGCCCTAAAGGTGACTTGGAAGACGACCTCCTCGCGCTTGGCCGTCGACGAGACGTTCTGGAAGAGTCGCCCGAAAAGCGGTATATCGCCAAGTAACGGGACTTTCGTCGTGGTCTTCGTGTGGTCGTCTTCCGTGAGGCCGCCGAAAGTGATCGTCTGACCCTCGTGCACCGAAAAGTGAGACGTCTCATCGCGATTAGCGAAGATCGGATAGCCTTGCGACGACCCGTTGACGTACGAGTACTGCAAGTGCACGATCGCGTTCACCGACCCGTCCGCGCCAATAATCGGTCTCGCGTCAAGAACGATCCCTGTGTCCGTCGATGTCACGGTAACGCCGCCGACGAGGCCGCCGTTGTTCGTGACGATTGGGACCGTATCGCCGATATGGATGTGCGCCGTCTCCCCACTATTGACGATTTGATTGGGCTCGGCAAGGATCTGCCCCTCACCGTGCTCGATCAGAGTGTTGATCGTCGCGTTCACCGCTAGCGATCGATTGGCAAACGGCGTGAAGAGTTGGTTTGGCGTCACCGTAATCGCTCCGCTTCCTTGGCCGCCGCCTGGCGCAACGCCACCCAGGATGATCCCGACGTCACGCTGGTCGTTTGTCGGCATGAGGTCGAGCACGCGGACCTGCACGAGGACTTTCTTCGGCACGGCATCGAGGCGTTTCATCACGCTTTCCGCAAAGGCGAGAGCCCCGGGCGCTCCAGTGATCACGACCGTGTTCGAGTGCACGTCGGGAACTACGGTGATCTGGCCGATGCTGGTCGGGATCGCCTGGATGAGCTTGGAGGAGGCATCCTCTGGCGATATATGATTGAGAGCGTAGGAGACACTCCCCGCGCCATCCTGTCCTGCAACGTCGAGCGCCGCGATTAGCGCGGAGGCGGAGTCGACCGTATCGGGGGATCCCAAGAGCACCACCGAGTTCGTGCGGTCATCCCCAATGGCGATAAGGTTACCGCCGAAGCTCGTTGATAGCTCGCGCGCAATCACGCTGGCAGTGGCGACGTGCAGGTGGATGGTCGCCGGCGTTCCCGCCGTCGTCCCCATCGAGCCGGGCGAGCTCACGATGATCGTCCCGTCGACCCGCCGCTCTTCGAGCTTATACGCTCGTTCGATCGCGGCCATTGCAGCGTCCAGCGTGACGTTTGATAGCGAGAGGGTTACGTTGATCTGTGCCAGCGACGCGTCGCCAACGATGTTTACGCCAAACTCCCTTGAGAGTCCAGCCAGCACGTTGGGTAGCGGAAGGTTCGTCACACTAAACGAAGCCGTGCGCGCGATCGTTCCGGCGGTTGAAGCGCCTGCCCAGATTGGGTTAACAAAGAGGGTCAGAGCCAGGAACAAAGTGAGGCGTTTCATCGGTGTCTCCTACTGCGGCTCCGGCATTGCTGGCGGAGGCGTCATCCCATACGGAAGCGACGGTGGAACACGTTGCGTACCGGTCTTCCGCGGCTGCGCCGGCACGCTCGGGACGGGAGTTGACTGCACTTGTATCGGCGCCAGCCACTGCCCAGTGAAGGAAGGCGGAACACCCCGTGGCGGTACGGCCGACGGGGTTGGGCTCGTGCCTCCCGCCGTGGTCGGGAATGTATACTTTGCCGAGAGGGGATTCGCTGAGAGCCTGGCGCCGTTGTCGAGAAGGAGCCCATCCATCTGGATGCTCAAGACCGTATGGCCATCCACACGGTCCCCGATCGCCACCTGGCGTTGCGCGGTCCCCTCCTGAATTGTGGCAAACGGGTGATCGCCGACGAAGACGCCGACAACCGTGGGCCCTGAACCGGCGGCGCCGCCTTCGCCTATCGCAGGGATCGAGGTCGATGGCGATGGGGTCGATTGCGGTTGGGCAGCGACGGCTGGCAGCACGAACGGGTTCCGCGCGATTTCGTAGCGCAGCGGTGCCAAGGTCGGCAATGCCCGCACTCCACCTACGCCCTGCGCCTGCACCGATGGTAAAATGGCGACGGCCACGCCGGCGATCGCCAGCGATGCGCCGCATGAAACGAAGAATCGACGGACTGTCTGCGTCACGAGTCGCTCCTCCGGAGCGGCGGTGTCGGCGAAGCACTGGGCAGCGCCGTAGGCACTGGCGACGGCCTGAGCTTCGCTGCCGGGATCCGGTAGAGGAAGGCTGTGATTTTCGTGTCGATGTCCGGGTCCACAGACGTGTCGTTGGCTCCCGCGCGGCTCATCTCGACCTGGGTAACGTCGACGAGCACGCCCGGCACCAGTGAAAGCGCACGCACGGCGTCGAGTGCCGCTGGGTACTTCCCAACAACGTCCACGACGCACTTCAGGTGCTCGACCGCCCCCACGGCAACGAACTGCGGGTCACAGCTCATCGGCCTCACGCCGAGATGATCGCGGCGCACGAGTTGGTCGACGGCAAGCAAGAAACGGCTCTCCACGATGTCCGGCGTAGCCTCCATATCGGTAACCGATAGACGCTTTTCGCGTGCGGCAACCTCGCTCGCGCGCCTCGGGTAAGAAGCGATCCACGCCTCGTCGCCAGCCTCACGCTCGCGCGTCTGCTCGATCCGCGTCTGCACAGCCGCAATCGCCGCGTGCTGCCGTGGCATCGTGGTCACCGTGGTCGTTGCCGCCACCGCAAGGAAGGAGCTGACCGCGAAGATGAGTGGCGATGGCCGCGTCATTGTTGCACGCCCACAGTCGCGGTAACAGGCGTCTGTACTGCAAAGGAGAGGTATACCCCCTGTCCCTTCTGCGGGCTGATCGAGGTCGTGACGCCGGATGTTCCGAGCTGCCCCAGCGCGCGCCCAAACCTTGCGATTCGGTCCAACGCGGCCGCGCCGCCGCTGGCCGAGTAAGATACGTCAGAGAGCGTAATCTTGTCTAGCCAGACATTGGGCACCGGGATTTGGCTGAGCTCCGCAAACCGGTCAGCGAGCACGCCGCCGGAGTGCCGCGCTCTTGCGACCGTACTGACCAGGGAACCGAGCACCGCCACCTGTGGGCTCAGCCGTGCATCCAATTCCGCCCGCTGAATCGCGACACGATTTGCATCTTGCATCGCCAGGGCAAGGCTCCGATTGGCGCTCGCAAGCTGCATCTGCCCGAGGACATGGACAATGAGGAAGACTACGATACCGAGGGCGGTACCGATTCCCGTGGCGACCCACATCATTAGCGTGACCTCGCCGCCCCAGCGCTGCGCCGCGCGCAGGAAGTTCAGCGGGCGCCGTTTCATGGGGCCTCCGAGGCTGCACAAAGGGCTGCTCCGCAGGCTAGCCACCAAACTGCCTGGTCGGTCAGCGCGGTCGGGATGCCAACAGCCTGGGGCCGATAGACGTTCACGTTCACGTCCCGCACAAGCGCCTCTACGTCTTCGTCTTCTGGCTTCAGGCCGACCAGCGCGATCTCACGTGCCTCTGCTGGGCGCGTCGAGCGAATCTCCTTGATCTGTTCTTTGACCTGATCTTTCCAATCGCGCATGCGAGTACGCTGCCAGGTCGTACTCGTGACCTCCGCGCCTGCAATCACGAGCATCACGCTTTTGCGACCAAGGTGGATGATCGCCTGCGCGTCTGGAAGCGCCGCCCGCCAGGCGTCAACCGCGTGGTACACGCCCACCAGCTCCCGTTGGCAGACATCCGCGATCGTGACCATGCCCTGGTACTGCTCTCGTGTCGTTGCCCCCACTCGGCCCCGATGCTCTTCGTTCCCGCGTGCCACGTCGAGTGCGAGCACCAGATCTTCCGGTCGCACCCCCGGGAACGCCGATTGCGGGATCCGGTGCCTCGCGGCATCGCGGCATTCGCCCAGGGAGAGCCGCCGCGGGAAGCGCGCAGCGAACATCAGCCCGCGGTCAGCGGGTATGACCGTCGCGAGACGGCGTTCCCGGGCGCCGAGGGCGTCGATCGCCTTAATCGCGCACGCGCCAACGGCCATGGACGGTTCGAGACGTGGAACGACGTGCGCCCTAAACCTAGGCCCGCCCTGGCCGCCGACGATTGTCACGACGCACACCGACTCCTCGTCGTACGCCACTCCAAGCGGCCACGACCCCCGCACCCGCGTCTTCGCTTTCACGCGCATGAGGGGCTGTGCCCATGCTCGCGTCAATTCCGCGACTCGTGAACGCAACGTGGTTCCCATCTCTTTCAAGCCTATCACGCGAAACGCGCCTACCAAAGAGACACGATGTTATTGCCCCATCGTTCCAAAGGTGGGGTCGTAGACGATTTTCGTGCAGTTATCCTGGCACTTCGCCGCTGGAGGCACGCCGGGGCCAGGATACTGCGGGAGACCGTCCAGCGTGTGCGAGGGGTGCGGCACCGCATCCGTGATCACGTAGCCTTGATCCCCGTAGCTGTTTGTGTAGATCGTCACCGTGAAGGCCGTCGCGTTGGTCGGATCGAGCGGATCCACGGGGATCGTCGGCGCGTAGGCGCTGGGCTGCTGAAAGAACGTGCTCGACGGGAACGACCCTGCGTGATCGATCTGGTAGTTGTGGACGGCGGTCGCCATTCCGGTCATGAAGGCGAATTGGTTTTGCGTGTGACCAGATGCAAGCATCGCCACGAACGTTGGCGCCGCGGCGGTTGCTGCGATCGAGCCAAGTACGAGAGCAGCGACGACTAGAAGGAGGATGATCATGTCTACCGTGTCCTTTCTTAGTGACCGATGTAGTAGGTTGACGAGGGAGGGTGCAGCGCCGTTACGGCCAGCGTGAAGAACGGCCAAAATAGCGCGAAGAACCCTCCATAGAAGATCGTGATCAGGGCGCCACCTAGCAAGGGCTCAACCCATTGGATGAGGTTGGAGATACGCGTGCGGCCCTCGGCCTCAAGGAAGCGCGCTGCCTCCTTACATGCGTCGGCGATTCCCGTCCCCATGGCACCAGCGGCGAGGTACTCCGTGAAAATGGGGTCGAACGCGCCCGTGCGGGCAAACGCGCCCACGATGTCGAGGTCCCCCCCCTCGCCTCGGCCACGCAGCTCGTTCACGACCTCGCGTAGCGCGAGCCGCGTGTTCGTACGCGTTGCAACCGGAATCAACAGCTCAACCGCGTTATCAGGTGACTCTGCGCGAATGGTCGCGGCAAACGCTCTGGCGATGACGGCAGTCTCGAGCTGCCGAGTGGTCTTGCCCCACGTTGGTATCTTTGCAACCAGTCTCTCGTACGCGACCCCAACCTCTTCGTTAGCCGCCAGGAAGATACGCAGGCCGATCAACGCCGCCGCAACGCCCCCCAATGCGATCAGCGACCACGGCGAGCCCATGAAGGCAACAGCGCGCATCGTGGCGGTGGTCATCGGTGGTAGTGCCGCGGTCGTCGAGACCGCGTGCAGCATGCTTTCTATCGCTGGCACGAAGCCATGTGCCATCCAAATGAGGCCGAGAGCGATGACGACCGCGAGAACGGCAGCGCGCATCAAGGGGCCACGCAATGCGAGAGTGACGCCGTGGCTAAACTCCAACGTCTCGGCCAGGCCTAAGTAGATCTCGGCGCGACGAACGGGTACGCGATCCCCCGCGGCAGCGAGGGCGACATGGAGCTGGGGAAATTCTGGTCGCTTGGCGAGCGCGCCAGAGAACGACCCGCTGACGGACTCGGTGGACACGGCGCGCAGCGCTTGCGCCAGCCGTCGGTCCTGGGTACGTTCCGCGAATGTGTCGATAGCCAGGTGCTGCGGAATACCCGACAGAAAGCTCATCGAGCGCCAAAACTGCTCGAGGTGGGCCGGCTTAACTTGTTGCCATGGCCACACGAAGCGATAGCGCGCCGGCGCCAATCGGATCGGCTCAAGCCCCTGCTGGCGTAAAGCCTCGGCCGGATTGTATTCCGTGCTCACCCGGCCGCGTTCGTACTTAAGCTCCCCAGACGCCAAGATACGGTAAGCGTAGTAATCGTAGATCATCCGAAGACCTCCTGAGTCTCGCGACGCGTTTGGCGCCGCTCCAAGAGGCGCTCCAAGCGCTGCCGATCGTTCGCCGCCTCTAACGCATCTTCTGCCGCAATCCCGCTCTCGTCGTGGACGAGCGCTGCGAGGTTTTGCTCCAACGCAAACGCACCACTCTCGCCTGGTGCGTCCATGATGTCCTCGAGCGCCTTCGTATTGGCCTCACGAATTGCAAGCTTCACGCCTGGCGTCGCTGGCAGCAACTCGACAGCCGCTCGACGCCCGCCGCCTTTCTTCTTGACCAACCGCGGGCCAATGACCGCGACGAGCGTATGAGAGAGCTGCGTGCGCGCGAGATCGCGCTCGTGAGCCGGGAAGAACGCAAGGAGCCGATCGGCGGCGTCAACCGTGCGCGAGGTGTGGAGCGTCGCGATCACCAGCGCCCCGGTCTCCGCAGCAAGCAGCATCGCTGCTGCGGTGGCGTGGTCGCGGACCTCGCCTAAAATGAAGGCGCCGGCATTGCACCGTAATTCATGGAGACAGGCCTCAAAGAAGCTCGCGAGCTCTGTACCCACGCCGTACTGGCGGACGCGTTCATGCCGAAAGAGATACTCAGGCGGGTCCTCCGCCGTGATCACGTCGAGGCCGCGCGGCACGAGGATGTCCTGCACGAACGCCGCCTGCAACGTACTCTTCCCTGACCCAACCGGCCCCGTGATGAGGATCAGCCCGCCCTTCGCCCAGCCCAACTTGACGACCGCTTGCGGCAAGCCAAGCGACGCCAACTGCGGGATCGCGCGAGGGATAAAACGGAAGGTCAGGGACAAACCGTCCAAGTCAATAGCAGCCTGCACGCGCACCCGGCCAAAGTCGAGATGCTGCGCTGCGAACCCGATCGCACGTTTACCCTCGAAGAGACCCATTCGCGAGTCAGCTGCAGCGTGCTCCCTCACGAATGCCAGCATATCTTCGCCGCCAGGTACCGCGACCGACTCGGTATTGCTGCCGTCGATCTTGTAGTATGCGGCCAGGCCAGCGCGCATGATCAAGTCGGACGCCCCTCGCGCCCGACCATCCCGAAGGAGGGCCCGCACCGTTGCCGCGCCCTGCGACGCGATCATGGAAGCGTCACCAGATCCGCCGCCGCCTCGGGCGACGTCTTACCGGTAAGAACCATTCGCGCGGCGTCTACCCAAAGTGGCTCGTAGTCAGGGTCGCTGGCTGCGATCTCTGCGGCGCTGGTCGCCGTGAGGATCGCTCGCTTCACCCCGTCGGTGCCGACAAGCAGCTCGAAGATCGGCGCCCGACCACGATACCCACCGAGGCAAGCGTCGCAGCCATTAGGGTTCGCCACGTAAATCTCCGCGCGATCCAGTGTGTCATGCAGCGAGGGGCAGCTGACCGCCGCACGCATCCATGCGAGAGCACCGGCTCCCGGACTAGCCACGCGGCACCGGGTGCACAGCTGCGGTACCAACCGCTGCGAAATCGACGCCAACAGAACCTCCGCGAGGTTCATCCGAGACGCCCCTTCGTGGAGCAAACGGAAGAGCACCTGAGGTGCAGTATTGCCGTGAGTCGTCGCGAAGAGTGGGCGCCCCGAGAGTGCAAACCGGACAGCTTGACTAACCGTATACGGGTCGCGCATCTCGCCGAAAAATGCACCATGGGACGGGATCGCGAGCAGGTGGGCAATTGCCTTAGCGTAGGTCCAGTCACCCTCGTCGCCATCCTCCACTGAGTTCTGAGAGAGGAACGGAACCCGCATCTCGACCGGGCACTCCACCGTGCGGAATATCTTATGCGGTCGCCAAATCGCCTGGAGCGAGGCGAAAGTGAAGGTGGTCTTGCCTTGCCCGGGGGGACCAGAGTTTACGATCAGCCCATTCGCACGAGAGAGCACACGGAGGTAGCGGTCCAGCATCTTCTTCTGCATGCCGATCTCCTCGAGATGCGGCAAGGCCTCGTATGGCATAATCAGTCGCATGGAAAGCATCATGTGACCGTCAAACGTCGGCGTCGACGTGAGGCGGAGAGTCACCGTACGACCCTCGAGCCCAAGAGTCAACCGGCCGCGGTGTCCAACACGCTCGTCGTGGGCTCCCGGCACGCCAGCTTTGTTCAGGCCTGTGCGAACTAGACTCAGCAGGGTCTCCTCGTCGATATCGCGCCAGACGTGCGCTCCGCCATCGATCAGCATGACGATCTGGCCGCCCTCGTCGCCACGGTGCTCGAAGGTCACGTCGCTCGCGTGGGTTCGTACACCTTCCCGGATCGCGGCAAGAAACAAGGCTTCAGGAGAGTCGGCGCCCCCAACCGCCGCCGCCTCTCTCGCCGGATAGCTCGCCGCAAGGCGGCCGAGTATCTCGGATAACGCGAACGCAACCGGAGTAACTTCGCGGTGGGACGCGACGCGTAACGCGTTCAGCAGGGCCTCGTTGGTCGGGTCAACGACTCCAACGAGGAGGCTGCCGTTCGCTAGAATCTCGAGTGGGATGGCATCATTGGCACGCGCAACATGTGGAAGGATAGCAGCCAGAGCGCGCGGGGAAGACACGGACGGGATCGCGAGTTGGGTCACGCGTTCAGGAGCCAGCACGCTTGGATCCTCCGTATTCATAGAACGTCGGGGCCGACGTAAACCGAACTAGCACCCGGGCCGGCGCCGGCGATCGATCGACGAGTCGCTGCGAAATCGCGACGACGTCTTCCGTCTGTCTCGAGAACGCTGCCGCTACGACCTTGCGCACATACCGACCGCCCGCAAACAAGGAGCCGGTGTTATACGCGGAGACTGCATAGAGCACCACGTCATTCGGATGCGCGGCGCTGTAGGCCGCACCAAAGTGGGCCACGGCGCGCTCGTAGGACCCGCGGAGGATGCGCGCGGCCGCGCCAAGATTCGTGCACGGCTGAAGGACTTCAGCCGGCGTCAATCCCAGGGACCGCAGGTTCCCAGTGTTCACTTGCCCTAGTCCGAGGTCGAGGTTGTGACCCCTGGCGATTAGTGAGCGCGCGACTGTCACGGCGGTTTGATAGTCGGGCGCATCGATACCCCGGCCGGCCGTGTTGTCCCCAATCGCCCACGGCCAGCCACCGCTCTCTACTTGAACGATGGCGGCGAGCGTCTGCGGATGGACGCTCGGAGCGCACCCATGGAGCAGCAGCGCCAGCGCCAACGGAGTCACGGCGTCGCCTCCGACGTACGCGCTTCGTACGGATGACGGAACACGAGGTCTTGAAGAACTTCAATCCGAAAGCGTTCGCCTGCGGTGATCTGAAGGGTAGGCGCCTGCGAGAGAGCCTGTTGCGAGATCGGCACGGCAAGCTGCGTGATGCTGTTCGCGATAGACTGCGCGACCGTTTGGCTGACGGAAGGCGTCGTCACCGTACTGCTGGTCTGCTGGGGTGGGTTGGCGAGGGAAACGCCAGCCTCGAGGAGCGAGAGCAATAGGGCGCCGCCGATCAGGTTTCCCGTATGGCGATTGACATCCGCATTCACACCGGTGGAGCCCTGCTGGTCGACTCCAGGCTGCTCATCGAGTGCGACCCACGACCCGTCCGGAAAGAACAAGCGATTCCACACAATGAAGATGCGATTCTGCCCGAAGATGACAGCGTTCTTGCACGCTCCCAGGAGGCGCGACCCACCTGGCACGAGGAGATGCCGCTCGCTAATCGAGTCGTAAACATCGCTCGCGACGATTGCGCCGGGGTCGCCACAGAAGTCCGAATTGACGTTCGCTGCGAGAACGGCCGGGAGATAGCCTCCTGCTTGTAGCGTGTAAGGCGTGAGTGGCCGTTGTACTTGATGCGGCGATGTGACGTTCGCTACGTCGCGAAGTGCCTCCTGAGCGGTTACTGGTTGGGCTGGCGACGTCGAGGGCGAACTACTCACAGTCGCCGCCCCAGCATCGCCAGCTGGCGTGTTGATGAAAGCGACCTCCGTGCTGCGGGGCGCCTTCGCCTGAGAATACGCGGCTCCGGTAGTCCCGCCGGCATCTGGGGAGATCGCCGGAACGGTCATCTGACCGCCAGCCGAGCCGCCACTCAACGCCACATTGCGCATCGACGGTCCGGACGTGAGCGCCGCAATGTCCGCGGGATTCTGAGGCAGCGTCCCCGACGTCGTGCCATGATTTGGTATAGGGACCGTGCCGGTTCCGTTTGTTGGGATCCCCTGGGGAGGCAGCGTGAGCGTGGCATGCGGATGCACGGTGATCCCAACCGCGTTCGAACCAGTGTCATACGGGTCTGTCGTCGCGATCGGCGTGGGAGCAGCGATCGCCACGGCATTCCGGTCGACTCCAACTTGCGTCGCATCTGACGCGCGTGACGCAAAGAAGAGATAGCTGCCAATGAACGCCGCAAGGACTGCACCACCGATGATGAACGGAAACGGACGAAGGCCGCTCGTCGTACGCCACGTCAGGTTGAAAGGTTGTGAGCTATCCCTCGGCGCTGTGAGTGGACGCCCCAACGTTACGGGGTCCGGACGTGGCGTACCCGGGCGATCACTCGTGCTCAATGCGCACCTCCTCCGTCGACTTCCCTGTGCCGATCACGAGAACCATACGGTCGACGAGCCCTGGTACGATGTATGTTCTCCCGCCATCAGCTCCATCGTGGATTGCGTAGTTGACCGTCGCGGTCGTCCCGGACCGATCGAGCGCGAGCAATACGGGGTACTCGGCGAGGCGCGGCAAGAACACATAGGTCCGCGTTCCGTCGTTTGCCACCCGCGTCGGCGCGAACGGCGCACTCCCAGTGACTTTGTAAGCGCCGCGCAGCGGCGCGGGCGTCGGTGAAGGCGTTGGTGTTGGTGTTGGCACAGGGGCCGGCAGTGGTGGCGGCGGGGCAGGCGGGTAGCTAAAGCCGTATACGGCGTGCTCGGTGCGCGCCACGCCTTCGAGCCAGACGTAGTAGTCATGCTGGGTCGTGTGGATCCAGAGCATCGTGCGCGCGCCCACGCGGATAGGCTCGAAGAGGATATGCGCCCCATAGCCCTGGGTCGCCTCAATCTGCCATTCGCTTTGATCGGCGACGGGATGGACGAAGAGACCCTCCGTGGGACTCAGCTCAATATCACAGAACGTGCCAGGCTGACATTGCAACGCCGGGTGCAGCGGGCCGCAGCAGTAGAACCGCACCACACCATGATGGTCGACGTAGCGCTCCGGAACGGCGGTAGCGGGCGCCTGCAAGAGCGCCGTCAACAGCCCGATCGCTACTGCACGAAGCACGATCATTGGGCCGTGCCGCCCAGCAAGGAGCCAAGGTGGAAACTCGTCACATAGACGCCGTAGGGATTGCTCAGGGTCTGCGCCTTCGGAATCACGACCACCGTGAAGACTGCCTCGCGAGCGACCACCTCGATGACTTTGCCGCCTCGGTCGCTCACCGATTCGCGCCAAGCTACATCGTACGCGCCGCGGCCCAACGGCTGGATCTTCGTCGGGGTAACGTCTACAAAGCGCCCCTCCGATCCCATCCGAAAAGGATCGTAAGCACCGTTATCCTGGGCGTAGTAGGCCTGGAAAGCCGAGAAGCCGTCGTCTGTCGTGAACGCCTGCACGAACGTACGACGCTCGCGGTTCACCGACGGTTGAACCGATGCCGAGAAGCCAGCGGCAACGAGTTCTTTTAGACGCGAGACAATCTCGCCAGTCGTCGGGGAACTCGTCATGGCGACGGGCGCCGCCTGACCAACAACTGCTCCATCCTTGCTCTCGGGAACAGCCCAGATGCGTACACCGCCCGCTTTGGCGACCCCGTAGAACTCGAATAGGAGAACCACGACGACCATCGCCCACAGCGCATTGGTCGCCGGCAACGCCTTGCGCAGGAAGCGGTTTTCCGCGATGAGGTTGCCTTGAACGAAATTCCACGTCGGAGCGTTCTGGGCGTATTCACGCGCAGCAGCCGCCATCGCGGCAGCTTCATCGCGCTGTCGCTTAGCCCCCGAAACAGGTACACCCACGCTTGCCATTATATCTGTGTTACTCCTCACGCTACATGCGGCGCCGTGTAAAGGGTATGTAAAGCCTCGTCAAACCTGTAAAGTGCTTGTAAACTTTAGCGCGCTCGCGGCACGTCGATCTTCCGCACATGCGTGCGCGCGCGGTGCACCTGCCGGGCAAGCCCTAGGAGCAACCTTGTGCGCGGGTGGAAATCGGCGATGTCATCGGCCCCACCGTCTACTCCGGCGACGTGTGCAACGGCGCGGGCTGCAGCGTCAGCGTGGCGTGCCATCCGCTGGCCGAAGCTCGGGCGCTCAGCAGGAGTCGGCTCCGGTGGTGGAGCGTTAACGGGCCGCGCACGGCTGATCGGTGGTTCCGGTGGCGGGGATTGAGCCTTCCGACTCGGGCTGGGTCGGACGAACGGCGGCGGCTCGTACACCTGCTGTTCTTGCGAACCAGACCGCGACCGGTGCGGGGCGTCTGCTTGAGGATCTTCTCGAAGGCGCCACGACACCGACCCATCCTCGCCGCGCTCTTCCGCCACACGGTCGTCAGACTCACCCTGCGCCGATGAAGCAGCTTCGTTACGCTGGGCCGCCGTCGTATGAGGCGCGACCGGTCGTGCGACGCGCGGCGGCTGTACCGGTGGGTCGAGGGGAGCGGGAAGCGGACCCGGGCCCGGAGCACGGGGATAGAAGCTCAACTCAGGGAGCGGGGCAGCGACGCCGGGCGGATAGTCCACGGGCGGCAACGCCGCGGGCGGACTCGTTGGCGCGCCAGGGCCCGGTGCTGGCGGCAACGCCGCTGTGGCTGCCCCTGGCAACTCTGGTGGAGGCGGCGATGGGAGGTGGCCCATGGCTCCGCCGCCCTCGATCGGACGCCAAGGACGCCGACCGCCGCGCCCGATCATGTTTAACGGAGCTACCGACTTGCCGGCAGCCGCACTTCCGCTTGCGGCAGCTCCTGCGCCACTCAACGCAGCCGCACCAGCGCCCAACGCGATCGTCGCCGCTACAGCAGTAAGCGCGGTCTCGATCGCCGGGCGCACAAAGTCGTGCCACCCGTGGAGAGTCGATTGACCGGTCGTGATCGATTTTGCGATCTTGTCGGAGTGGAAGACGAACCACACGTACATGCCAGCAGCCGCCAAGTGCATGAGGAATTGAAGGAGCGAGTCGTCGTTATACGCTGCGTTCGCAACTGACTGGCACGCGGCCAGCCCCACCCCCACGGATACGTAGATGAAGAACACCCGCATACCGAGCTCGGCCAGATACCCCTTCATCCCTTCGCTCAGACGGCGTGTCGCCGGTAAGAGCGCGAAGGGTAAGAAAATCACCCCGATGCTTCCCACGATGACGGACTCGACGGTGACTCCGAGCAGCTCGAGGGCGACGAAAAGAAAACATCCCCATACAATCAGGAAGGTCGTTCCGGCGAGTATCGCGCCGAGCCCTGACATCGCGATGCTCCCGAGCACACCTGTCACGACGCCACCGACACCCCCGCCGCCAGTCGGCGCCGGGAGCGGCAGTTGCACGCCCAACACGCCTTGCGCGACGAGCTTGCCAGCAGAGAGCACTGAGGCCGGCGTGATCGTGCCCTGACAATAGGACGCGGCATTGATCACGTTTGTCGCTGAGCCGGACGCGCCGGGGTTCGCCGTCGCCGTGATCTGCATGGCGGCGTCGCATGCACTATGGACGACCAGCCCCATGAGCCACTGGAAGTTCAGGATCAGCCCCAGCACGACGAGAAGGGCGATCACTTCGTGCGACAGCCGCGCGGTGAAATCGTAGATCGAGCCGCCCTCGAGCAGCGTCTTAATCGCGAGAATTCCGAGCGCTAGACCAAAGAGCGCAAAGCCCAACGCCGACGCGAGCGACCCTGCGCGGAGTGCCCACCCCTGGGTGTTGAAGAGACCCGTCGCGACCCACGAGGAGAGACCACCATTATTCGTTGGGGTGAAGACACCGACACCCCCGCCGCCGACGACAGGAGTGGCGGTTGGCAGCGGTGCCGGCGGCGCGCATGGCGCACTAAGGCCGCCGCAGAGTACAGTGCCGCCCGGCGGACCTGCTTGCGCAGACGCCGACACCGGTAAAACAACCAGCGCGACGACGAAGAGGAGGAGCCTCACCGCCCACCTGCTTACCAGGTCGTTCGGGAGCATCACCTACTGGCCGGGCCCGTTCTTGGGCGAGCCGAGAAGCCAGGATGACAGGGCACTCTCCTTGTTCACTTGCTCTTGCTGCACCGCGGTCGTCTGCATGTAGTAGGACTGTTCCGAGGAGCGCTGGATCGCTTCGAGCGAGAGTAGCTTTTGAAGCTGCTCCACTTGCTGCGCAGCGATCTCTGCGCCAGCCTGCGCCGCGGCGAGTTGTCCGGTTGCGGTCCGCGCGTGCTGCTCGTCCTGCAACGTGGTGGCCAGATCGGCGTTCTGACCATTGAGGATGACGCCAGCGGCCTTCAGCGTCGCCAGCGCGGACGCGCGTGTGTTTCCTGCCCACACGTTATACGCGTCGGCGAAGTTGGCCGGAGCCACATACGACGGATAGAGGTTCTGAAACTCCTGGCCGAGTTGAGCATCGGTCACGCTGACACTCTGTCCTTGATTCACGATCGCGGCTAGTGCATCGAGGGACTGCTGGGCTTGCGCCCACACCATCGTCGGAAGACCTTGGACGTTCTGTTGCGCCAAGGTGATCTGTTGCTTCAGCTGCGTGATCTGCTGAAGCTGGTTTTGAATCATCGTAGCCTCTTTGATGAGGCTATTGAGGTCGATGACAGGAAGCATGGCCGCGGCCGGGCGCGCTGTCGCTGCGGCGATCGAGACGACGGCTAGCGCAGCGACAGCTGCGATGCGTAGACGACGAATTATTCTCATGCAGCACCACTCCGAAGGGTAAGAGACGTGAAGTAGTCAGCCCATTCCGGGACCCCTTGCTCGCGCAGGTGAATCTCGAGCCAATCCACGGGATGCTCCGCGATCAGCTCCTCCACGCGCTGCCGGCGCTCGCCCTCGTCGCATGCGATGACCGCAAGCTCGACAGGCCCAAGCCCAAGTGTGAAGGGTGCGCGCCCGAGGGGCGAGGTGTAGTAGTAGCCGCGTTCTTCCTCGAGACCCGCAAGCATTCGTTCCTCTCCGGGAAGGAGACCGAGCCTATGGAGGAGCGGGGCGATATCGTCGTTCGTCGCGCTGGTGTCTCCCGTGAAGATCTTGGTCTTGCACTCCTGAATGAGCGCCATGCCCAGATCTCCAGCGTTGAGGATGTCGTTTGGGCCTTGCGTCGCGAGGACGCCGGCGACGTTCATCTTGCGCCAACGTCGGAGAACTTCGAGGATTGCGGTCGCCATGAAGCCGTCGCGGAGGTAAACCGAGGCCTCATCGAAGAGGAAAAGTCCTGGGCGGCGCATCCGGGCTCGGCGATCAGCGATGTGGACGATTTGACGAAGAATGGGCAGGCGAATCGTATCGTCAAGGTTTGCCAGGGCTTCCGTCTCGAAGATCTGGACCGCCCGGTCATCGAGGCTCTCGTTCCGGGCGTTGAGCATGCGCCCGAGTTCCGATGCCGTATAGAATGCAACGACTGACCAGAGTTCTTTGAGCGGCACGAGCGCAGCTAGGGCATCCAAGTTGCGGTGCTCTTGCCGCGCAAGCTGGTCGATTCCGTGCTGGATGAGACGTCGGGCCTCGACATTCGGCTCGTAGCCCTGGTGGTGCATGAGCTGCTCCACGAAGGACAAGGCGTACGCCCGCTCGGCCGGCGACTCGTCGATGTGGGCAAAGGGACACAAACCGATGCTTTCTGGATTACCGAGATCGTAGTAGCTGGCTACTCCGTCCAACGCGAGAGCGTTGGCGAGCGCGAACATGCCGCGGTCTCGATCCAATACGAACGCCTGCGCGCCTGGATAGCGGAGGTGTGACCAAAGTATCCGCTTAAGCAGCGTCGTCTTCCCACCACCCTGGCTACCCACGATGAGCGTGTTGCCTGGGGTATTCCAATGCAAGGGCAGGCGAATTGGGCTAGCGCCCGTCGTCGTTGCAAGAATCAACGCCGGGGACCCAGGTGGATAGTACGGAGACGGGTGCGTGTCCACGCCGGGCCACACAGACGTAAGCGGCATGGTGTGCGCGACGTTCTGCGTCGAGAGGCATAGGCGGTTGACGTTTGCGTACACTTCGCCCGGGAGCGAGCCAAAGTACGCCCGCGAGGCGAGCACCCGCTCAACGTTTGCGACGAACCCAAGGTCGCGGAGCAGCACGACAGCCTGCTCAGCGTGGGCGACAGCGCGTGCTCGATCCTTACCGAAGATCACGACATTGAACGTGGCTTGGCCGAAACGCAGCTCGCCGCCAACGGAACGCTTCAACGCGTTATCCGCGTCTACTTCCATATCGATCGCGAAGCGGTTGGGTCGCGCTGTGTTGCCCGCCTGACGGCTAAAGGATTCGAAGAAGCCGAAGACGCTGTGCCCCCACTCTGCTCGCTTGCGCTCGATTTCCTTCTCCGCCGGACCCTTGCCCATCATGATGACGCGCAACGACGCACGGAACTCCATTGGGAGGGAGTGTAGATCGTGCAGGATTCGAAGATATGTCTCACGTGGCGGTGCCGTGACACCAAGAACCACGATAGCGTCCTGGTCGATCGTTGGCTTCCAGTCCGCCACCATCTCGTGGGCCGAAAAGAGATTCGCGACGCTCATCCCCGTCGGAGGCGCCAACATCGGTTGGCGGATGCCCCGCATGCAGTAATAGAGAAACGAGAGATGGTCGTCATAGACCAATGGCCGGCCAAGCTCATCTAGGGCTGTTCGTAGCCCAAGGCGTCGCAGCCGGAGCGATCGCCCGAAGGTACGCTCGAAATCGGCAATCCCCGCCTCGAAGGTGCGGATGGCCTGCTCGGCGCCCGCGGAAGCCTCGTCGATGCCTGATCCGGCGAAAAACCAGCGCTCCATCGCGGCCTTGGCCGCTTTCGCCGGATGGTAACAGAGCGAGAGGACGGACCGGCTCTCGAAGTGGCCACCCTCGCGGTCATGGTAAGCACGGCGTTCTTCGTCGAGTAAACGCGCGACACGCGCGGGAAACGCTCCGCCAGTTGGATATGGCGACGCTGGGACACGATACAGATTGACGAAGACGGACCACCCGTTGTCGAGTCGCATCAGTGCATCGTTGACGGACTCGCTCAGGTGCTCGATGTCATCTTCGGCAACGCTCTGCGGATCCGGCCCGGAGTACTCGTAGGACGCAAGGAAGCCTCCTTGGTTGGTCATCACGATCCCGTCGCCGACCGGAAGACGCCAAGGCAGCTTATCCGCAAGGGCTACGAGGGATCGCTCATGGAGCGCTTCGAGGATGTTATACACCGTCGCGCCCTCGCAGCCCAGCGCGCGGAACCAGGTACCGAGCTTGGCCGAGCGACTCAACCAGAAAGTCGACGAATCGCGGGTTCCGCGCCGAGACGACAGCACCAGCGACGCCGAGCCCGAGCGTTAGGGCGACTGCGAAGCCCATGAGGAGGAAGTTCTGGATGATGAGGCCCGCAGCAAATGGCACCATTCCGATCGTCGCGATAATGAACAAGAGACCGCGCTCGATGCCAAAGAAGACGATCGGACGAACAAGCGACTGGTAAACGGGCTCGACGCGCATAGATTAGTGGATCAACGCGCCAGAGAGGGAAGTGACCATTGCCGGCAGCTTGGCTGCCACGATGCTACCGAGCACCGCGATACCGCCGATGCCAGCCATCTTGTCCATCGCGCCCTTGTGCTCTGGTTGTGCGAAGTGACCGATCGTGCCGACTCCAGCCATGAGACCCCCAAGAACGCCGACGACCGGGAGCACGAGGCCCGTCGTGATGCCGGTGATGGGCGTCGTAAACGTCGTGGAGTCGACGCCGCCGACGCCGTTGGTTTGAACGGCGAGCGCCGGCAGTGCCGCCAGCGCGAGCGCGCCGAACGTCCCGACCGTGGCAACGAACGTCTGGCGAATATGGGAAGGGATACGCGGGAAGCGGATCATGGAGCAGCCCTCCTAAAGCACCGGGTCGAGCGTGAAGTTCTCGTCGTGAGGGACGACCCGGACAACCTCACCGGCGCGGCGAATGTATGTTGCGCCGGACCACTCGGCGCGTAGGTGGACGATCGTGTGGATCACTCGCAACAGGTCACGCCGCACCGCGACGAGTTGTTGCTCGCGGTAGAAGTCTTCGAAGCGCACGAACACCCCGGCGGCATCGTCTGTGTGCACAGTGCAGAACCCCCCAGTGGTACCAGCAAGCCAGGTGCGCACGAGCTGCACGCCGTCTTCCCCTGTGCGAACCTCCGCAAAAGAAACGGCTTCGGGGTCGATCAGCAACGATTGATCGAGGGCGTCGATCGGGGAGAACGAGCTTCCCTTCGCGGGGTGGAGCCGTTCGATGTTTGGTGCGAGGCTCTCGTACTCGTCGAGCGGGTCGACGATGATGCAACGCCAAGGAACCTGGGCCATGACGGCCACAAGTGCACGAGCGACGGTCGTCTTCCCTGAGCCGGGAAGTCCCGCCAGAATGACGTTGCGGCGTTCGCAAATCTCGCCCTCAATGTGCCGGGCTTGACCGGGGGTGAGCATGCCCGAGGCGACAAGGCCTGCCAAGGAAGGGCTGGTCGCCGGCTTCGTCCGAAGATGGAGCGTGGGGGCGGCGGCTGCGGGCGGAATCGTGATCGAGCAACGCATCCCGCCGAGAGGAAAGCGCCCGTTCCACCGAGGGTTTTCTGCGGTGACCGGCACACCGACGAGGTTGGAGATCACGGAGACGATACGCTCGGCACGGTTGTAATCCACCGTCTCGATGACCGTATATCTCCCATTCCGCTTGACCTGGAGCTCTCCGCGAGAGTTGAGGTCCACATCGGTGACTTTTGAGTCGGCCAGGGCGGCCGAGCACGCGGCACCTAGTGATTCCCGGAGCATCTGCTCAGGGAGCGAGAAGGCCGGATGCGCGTTCGGCTCTTGGGTCTTGCAGGCATCGCGATAGGCATCCACATAGGCACCATGCGACGATTAGGCACCACTCTCCTTCTTCGGGAACCGGGAACACAAGAAGCCCGCCGAATGGCGGGCTTCTTAGTGAGGCCGGACGCTGACTAGGGCCCCTTCTTCGTCCTACGTTTCGGCGGTGGCACGGCCTCCTGGCCATTCTTGAGCATCGCCTCGACTGTCTCCGGCGGCCACGAGACACCGTAGCGGTCGTGCATGTATGCCACGAGGCCCTCCACACTTACTCCCCGCGACGCGAGCTGCGCGAAGGTCTCCTCCAATCGTCTCAAGGTATGCGCCTGCGGCTTGCCCCGCCATAAGGCGATGCACGTCGTAAGCCAACGGCTGGTCACATTCGTCCCGAGCTCCTCCTCGATCATTTTCGCGATCTTCGGAGCAGACCACCCTTTGTCGGCCGCCGCCATGATGTACGGCCGCATCATATCCTTCAGGATCTTGTCCTGGGTCCGCGGGCTACGGTGGGCAACGTCCAGTTCTGGAAGTTTCAGAAGGCGCTCGGCAAGACGCTGGGCATCCTTCGGCAGACGCTGGTCGATGGGAATGTCGGTGGCCCGCCGTAGCCCGTTCGCGGGCTCCTTCCCAGCCGATGTGCTCTTGGGCTGCGGGCCGTTTCCCTCCGACGCTGCCTTCGTGGTTCTCCTTCTCGCCATGCTGCCTAGTTAGGCGGCACGATTCCCCGTTCCCGCGTCTCCATTACCCGGTCCCATAGGAGTACTCGGGCTCAATCCGGGCGGCGGAAACGCCATCCGGTAGGAGAACTCGGGATCCTCGAAGGCGTGACGCCGCCAGGCATAGATAGGCCGAAGCCCAGTCCCCTTGTGCGCGTCGGTCCCGATGAAGATGAGGCAGCGATTCGATGGAAGGAGGCCCACCTCGTTCGGGTCCAGGCCACGCGGCAAGTCAATGTAGGGCGGCACGCCGCCATCCTTCCCCTTGCCACCACTCCCTGGCGGGGCTTTGACGCGCAGCGTAGCCTTGCCGTAGGCGTGAGACACCTTGTCCTTGGTGTCGTCGTCAACGGGGCGGTAGATTACCCGCGCCGTACATGCCATTGTGATCGGCTCGTCCTTTCCGTAGCGCCGATAGATCTGGTTGTAACCTTGCACTGCGAGGTCGAAGGTCACTCCCATGCCACGCAACTCGTTGATGTCGTTGGCGATCACCGGCACGTAGCCGAGAGAGTCTAGCTCGTCGATCTGTACAAGACATCGGCCCTTGGCGGTACGGGACGATACGGTGCCGCGCACCATTCGGCGCAAGAGGGCTTGGAAGAGAAAACGCACGATCGGCTGAATGGTGTTCTTCGCCGAGTAGGGCGCGTAGAGCACCAAGGTGAGGTTCTTCTCTGCGTCAAGCAGGTCTCGCGGATCGAAGTTGGTGCGCGACGTTGCCTGGGCGATCACCGGATTGCGGAACGGCGCAAGGTACGTCGCCGCTACCGAGAGGACGCTGGTCCGCTGGTCGTCGGTGAGTTGCGTGAGCATCAGGTGCGCGGCCTCGACGATGATCGGATTGCGATCAGTAGCCCGCCCCTGCCGGTCGCGCCAGCGCTTCTCCGGCGCATGGGAGAAGTCGCGCATCTTCAACAGAAGCGATCGCGAACTGTCGGCGTTCGGATCCGAGATAAGTTGTAGTGCGCCAGCGGGGTTGCACCGCTCGGCCGGCATCACGTACCGCATCCACAGAAAGAGGCACTCGAGGAACGTCGTCGAGAGTGACGTGAAGAAACTCTCCGACGGCGACCCCATGCCGGGCTTATCGCCGGCCGCCTGTCCCTTGAGCGCCGCCACCAGCTCCGAGGCGTCTTGGTACTCACGGTTCGCGTTCGTCGTGTCGATCGCATCGAGCGGGTTTATGTAGCCAGACGGTACGATGCGGGGGTCCTCCGGATCACCAAGGGCCACCAATAGTATGCGGCTATTCATACCCTCGGCACTCGCGCGGAAGCCGACGCAGCCGAGTGGGAGTTCCTCCTTCAAGGCATAGGCGATCAGGCTGCCACGCCATGTCAACGCCGTTTGCAGGATATGGTCCTGCGTCTTGCCGGAGCCGTTCGGAGCGACGAGCAGCGTGTGCCACTCAGCCTTGGCGCGGATCAGACGTTCGGCGTACGGAACCAAGAACGGCCTCAGCGAGCGCTGGCGGACCGCCGTCGCCACCATCTCCGACAGCGTGTACGGGACGCGCATAAATCCCAGGATAGGGCCGTCGTTATCGAAGAGCCCGGCCGCCCGAATCTCCTCGATTGTCGCTGTACGTGCGGACCCGTGGGTATCAGGCGCAGGGTTTGCCTTCGCCACCATCCAGCGGTGCAAGAGCAGCACGAGGATTGTCACCGCGATGAGCGCTGGGACAGCGACCGCGATCTGCCCGACCGCGATAGCCTCAACGGCTCCGGGGTACTGCGCTGCCAACCCGTGGAGATGTTCGACCCACGGTACGAGATCCCAAGGTGCATAGAACGGACCAAGGTCCGGCCGCCCAACGTACGGCTGCCGCTGCGCCAAGAGGACCCGTGCGAGCGTCTGCGCCACCAACAGAGGGACTACACCCAGGTAGACGACGAGAGCCACCCGCAGGGTCAGCGTATTCGCATCTTTGGTGTCGAGCCAAGGCCGCGGGAGCCGCCGAATGTCCTTGAACGGGTCCTTGATCATTGCTCGGCCCTAGAACGCGAGCCCAGGAGGCATGAGAGCGATCTGCGGCTCCTCAACCGACTCCGCCATCCGCAGAGGCTCGAGCGCAGGTAGACCTACCCCGCCTGCCGTCATCTCGCGGAGGCGCGCACGATGCTCGCGGAGCCGGGCGGCGACCTCACGCCGATGCGCCTCGTCCGCTTCCTGCTCGAGCTGGATGCGGCGGTGGTCGGCAGCGATCCGCTCCTTCTCTCGTCGCGCCAGGGAGACGTGCGGTTCAAAGCCCTCCAAGCCAAGACCCGGCGCACGCAAGGCACGATCGCGCGGCCGATCGATTTTCAGTGCGGGATTCGCTTCGCAGAGTCCCTTGGTGAAGGCCTCGATGCACTCTTCGCGGACGACGAAGCGATAGCCCTCGCGCTTTACGCCGACGTTTTCGGCTTTCAATTCGCGCATCGCCATGCGCCGTAAGTCGTCAATAGGGACCATCGAGATCCGCTGTACGTTCGGCAATGCCCCGAAGTGTTCGCCAACGGTGAAAGCCTGGATGAGAAGCTGCGCATCGGTCATGCTTGAGTCACCTCGTCATTCACAGGGATAGGAAAGGTTGGTCTGGCGGATTCCAACCGTCATGGTGAGGTCGAGCGTATCATTGCACGCGGTCTCGGCCTGAAGTATCGTGCCCGCCGCCCATGGCTGCGCCGAGATGGCGCTACTGCTGTCTACCAGGATCGCGAACGCAGTCGCGCCGCTGAAGGCGAGCGATCCTTGACCATTGACGTACTGCACCGGGGAGCCGAGTCCGGCCGTATCAGGGCGCCCCCGGAAGACGGTCACATGCCAACCGCTCGCGTCGTTCGTGACGCCAACGGTGGCCCCATCGCCCGTGGTCGGCGCGAGCTGCCTCGCGTAAGCAATGGCGCCACCCACCGCGGTCGCCTCATTCGTCGCGAGTTGATGTTGGTAGAGACCCGGACCAATAGCACTCGCGCCGTAAAACACGATCGCGGCGAAGATGGTGGCCGCGACGCTCCAGAAGACATAGATCACCGTGAGAACCCCGAGGAAGCGTTGTTCGCGTTCTGGTAGGTGACGCCAGCATAGGGCGTCGGCATGGGGGTTGCCGTCGTGCATCCGCCGGTCATGGGGTCCGCGGTGCAGGTGGGGTCTGGCTGGAGGCGCGTGTCACCAACGGCCTGCGAGGCCTGCGTGTCACACGAACCAGTGGGGTTACTCGGGTCGCACCCTCCGTAGTCACCAGACGTCTGTGCGGTTCCGCCCTGCGCGCTCTGGCCAACACCCAGCCCATCGACAGGGGTGACGTAAGGAGACGCATCCCATACGCGGAGGGTGATCAGCCCTGTCTTCATCGCGTCCGTATGACCAGCGTTCTTAACGCTGGCGACAACGTTGACGATTAAGCGCCCTTCCTTCAGCAGGTCGGCGACGTTGTAAGCGGTCTGCGTGCCGTGGCCGTTGGGAGCCGGCGTGCTGTTGCCTATGGCAGTTAACGTTCCGCCGGCGTCCGCGAAGGTCGCCGCTCCCGTAAGCGAGCAGGGCGTGGGCGCCGTCGGACTGCACAGACTCTCCTGCGTGGGTGGTGGAAGCGTGATCGTCGTAGCTCCGCCTGCCATCTGCTGCTGGAGCGACGAAAGTAGCGTCGCCTCGCCATCCTGGAGGATATGCGTTGCCGCCTGCGACCTCGCATTGGCGAGGGTGGCCTGCTGCTGCGTGACCAACGAGGCCAACCACGCGAGCGTGCCTGCTGCGGCGATCAACGTCAGAAGGACGGCTTGGACGAGCATGCGCTTATGGACTCCACGTGCTCCCGGCCTCGTCGGCCGGGTCCACTGATACGATTGGCAAGCTGGAAGAGGTCGATCCCATCGTCTCGGAGATGGAAGAGCCCGATGAGCTAACCGATACTCCGTTGGTGGACGCCCGCGGCGCCGATCCTAGTGCTTGCGTGAATTGCTCGCCGTACGCGGTCGCCTGCCGAAGGTGGTTCGTCTCGTTGCCAAGGGGTGCTGCTTGGAGCGGGATGCTCGCCCGCTGGCCGACGCCTTTAGACGCGGAGAGGCCAGCGCCGACCATCAGGGCGACGAGCCCGGCGAAGAGGCCCACGAAGACGGCAGCCAGAGCAGGCTTCATGACGGGAGGTTCGGCGAGAACACGACGGGAATCCTGCGGGCATACAGGAACGGAGGGACGCAAAGCATGGGCCGATTCGCGCTCGTCGTAGGGGCGGCGCTCGTCGTCGTCGGGGTCATCGCGGCAAGTCTGCGCCTTACCCTTGGCATGGAGAGCGCGCAGCACGCCGACAGCCTGAAGTTCAGCGAGACAAATAGCATGGTGCGGTTCATGACTACCGTCCGCGCCGACCAGCACGGATCCATCTTCTTCTTGCCCTCCAAAGATGTGTTCGGCAACTCCGAGCCGGTCGGCTTAGTGCCGATCACGCCGGGCGGAAATGGGACGGGCACGGAGGGCATCGCCAACCCTGGCGCCCACGAGGTCGACGAGT
>SCQY01000028.1 GCA_004298665.1 bacterium
CAGGACGACGACGTTCTTGATGTACTTGGCCAACGCGTTCAACCATTGGCGGGTCGGCCGATGCGCGGCCGGAGCCCGTTCCTTTCTGAGGGTATCCGGCAGGCTACGGCTGTGCCTGCGGGGGACGCCAGCTTCCTAATCCCGGTATACCCATGGGTGGAGTCGAGCGAGGTACGGGAGGTGGCGGTACGATTCCTGGTAATCCAGACCGTACCCTACAACGAATTCGTCGGGCGCCTCCATTCCCACGTACTCGACGGGGACCTCGACGCAGCGGTGGTAGGGCTTGTCCAGGAGGGCGCAGGCGGCAAGCGATGCGGGGCCTCGTCCGCCGAACACCGCCCGAAGGTAGTGGAGCGTGTGGCCATTGTCGACGATGTCCTCTACGATCAGAACGTGGCGGCCCTCCACGCTCTCGGAAGTGTCTTTGAGCAGGCGCACCTCACCGGAGGAGCGGTGGGCATTGCCGTACGACGAGACGGCAATGAAGTCGAGAATGATCTGGTCCGGGGCCATACCCGCTCGCTGGAGCGCCCGCGCCAAGTCTGCGGTGAAGAAAAGCGCGCCCTTGAGGACACCGACCACCAGAACCTTACGATCGCGGTAATCGGTTGCGATACGTTCGGCAAGAAGGTCCGTGGTTGCGCCGATCGCCTCGGCGTCGCAGATCACTTCGGCGATGCCTTCGGGCAGCGTCGCGGCTTGAGACTCGGTCGGATTCACTCTTCCTCACCATCGGCAATGATATGACGCTCGAGTATGCCGGGGCGGATCACCACCTCTTCCCGCTTGCGGACGTAGAACCGCCCGCGGCGCCCCTCGACCGCCGCCTCGGCTAGGCGATCGAGATGCTCGAAGGCTAAGTCGCGACCGCCGAGCCAAAGGCGAAGCACCCGCCGCACCAGGGGGCGCGGAAGCTCACCGATCCGACCCACGAGGCGCCCTTCTTCCGCCGCGAGGTGGCCCAAGGCCTCCGCGGCGTGCGCGTCGAGATAGGCGTTCTCCTCGCGCGCCAAGCGCGCTAAGCGAACGATTGCCTGGTCAGCAGAGGGCTCGACAGCGCGCAGGTCGTTCAGCAGAGCCCGCAGCCGATTACGCCGGTATCGGGCGTCGGCGTTCGATTCGTCGAGGGCGTACGGAAGACCGTGCGCGTGGCAATACGAGCGCAACTCCGCGTGTCCGCGCTCGAGCAGCGGGCGCAGCAGCTCGAGATCCCCGCTGAGCGCGCGGCGAGCCGGCATCCCCGCCAGTCCGCGCAGCCCTGTGCCGCGCACCAAGGCCAGAAGCACCGTCTCCACCTGGTCTTCTAACGTATGGGCCGTCGCAATCGAGGCGCTGTTCCAGGTCCGAGCCATCGTCACGAGGGCATCGTAGCGCCCCGCTCGCAGGGTTGCCTCGTCGTCTGCCTCTGCCTTGAGCAGAGCACTCTGGAAGGGCAGCCCCAGGCGCGAGGCCACGCCCAGCGCCACGCCCTCGTCGCGGTCGGCCGTCGAACGCAGGGCGTGATTCACGTGGAGCACGACGAGCGGGCGGTCTGCCGCCCGGGCGGCAACTGCGGCCAACGCCACGAGGGCCACGGAGTCGGGCCCGCCGCTGCAAGCCAGCGCGATGCCGCCCGCCGGTGCCTCAGCTAAGGCGTCGGAGACCTGCTGCTCCAGCTCGCCGAACGGCTTGGCGCCCCTCATCGCTTCGCCCGCTCGAGTTCGCGGCGCGCTTCGCGCTCGCGCACGCTCTCGCGCTTGTCGTGCAGCTTCCTGCCGCGCGCCAGTCCCAGCACGACCTTGGCCCGCCCGCGCGACCAGAACAGGCGCAACGGCACGAGC
>SCQY01000297.1 GCA_004298665.1 bacterium
CCCAGCACGGCCAGCAGCGGGATCACATAGCCGAAGCGATGGAGGCTGACGCGATAGGTGACGGCAACCGAGGTTGCGGCCAAGAGCATCATCGCCACGCTGTAGCCCAGCGCCAGCGGCGCCGCGGGGAGGAACTTGACGCCGGCCACCACCCGTACGGCTAGCGAGGGCATCAGCGCCACCGCCATCACGGCGACTAGCGAGCAGGCACCCGTCAGCAGGAGAGCACGCCGCAGCACGCCTCTAGGATCCTCGCCGCGCGCATGGAGGGCGCTGGCCTTGGGCAGCACCACGCCGGGGACGAAGCCCACCACGTAGAGCACGGCGTGACCGATCAGCGAGGCCGCCGCATAGTAGCCTGCTTGGAGCGCCGGCAAGTAGTGCCGCGCCAGCACCATGTCCACGGTGACCAGCCCCACCATGGCCACGTTCGATCCGCCAACGCCCACCGTCGTCTCGAACAGGCGGCGCGGCTCGATCGAGAAGCCGTTGCGCTCGCCCAACTCCGAGCGCAGCAGCGCCACCGTCAGCACCAGACCGGCAAGCGAGCCGGCGGCAAAGCCGCCGATCGCCCCCGCCACGCCCCAGCCGGCCGCCACGGCGAGGACGCCGAAGACCGCTTTTCCCAAGCCTTCGAGAGCCATGGAGCCGGAGAAACCCGTGAAGCGCTGACAGCCTTGGAGCACCGAGCGCATCACGGGGCCCAGGAATCCCAGCGCCGCCGCCACCAGCGTCAAGAAGACGGAGAGCGACGAACCCAGGTGGAGGTAGCGCGCAATGAGCCCCGTGAGCCCGGTGCCGACAGCCAGCACCACCAGCCCTCCCGCCACGGCGATGCGCACGATCCACTCCACCAGGCCCCGCAAGTGGCCGCGGTCTCCGCGGGCATGAAACTCGGCGGCGTAGCGCGCTACGACGGTGGTCACCACGCCCGCCGGCACGCCGGCGATCATCAGCAGAGAGATCAGCGAGACGAGCTCGCCGTAGTTCTCGGGCCCCAACTGGCGGCTGAGGGCGAAGTGGTAGAGGTAGCCGCCGACGTTTCCGGCCATCGTGCCGGCGAAGACGAGTGCGCCGTGGCGTACGAAATCGTCGCGATACAGACGGCGCATGAGGTTAGGTTCTACGGACTCGGCCACCCCTGCGTATTGCCGGAAGCGCGCGAGGCAACCTTCAGGAAGGCTTCGAGCCGTTCCCGGAGAACGCGGCGGCGAACTTATGAGCCACGCAGGCGGCACTGAAGCCTGCATCGATGTTGACCACGCAGATGCCGGGTGCGCAGCTATTCATCATCGTCAAGAGAGCGGCAAGACCGCCCAGGGAGGCGCCGTAGCCGACGCTGGTCGGTACGGCGATGACGGGCTGACGGATCAATCCCGCCAACACGCTCGCCAGCGCCCCCTCCATCCCCGCCACGGCGATCACCGCCGTGCAGGGCTCGAGCGAGGGCAGGATCGCCATCGTGCGATGGATGCCCGCCACGCCCACGTCGTCGTGGCGCACCACGGGATGCCCCAGTGCCCGCAGCATCTCGTGGGCCTCTTCGGCTACGGGAAGGTCGGAGGTGCCGGCACAGACCACGGCGATCGGCCTGCCCGCAGCCGCGGGGAGGTTGCCGACCGTGAACATGCGAGCCAGCGCGTTGTGATGCCCGCCGGGAAAGGCCGCCAGCAGCGATCCCGCCTGCTCCGCCGTCACGCGCGTTGCGATGGCCCGCCCTTCGCGCTCCATGAAGCGGCGCATGATGGCCACCGCCCCATCGGGCGACTTGCGCTCGCAGAGCACGACTTCGGGAATTCCCGTGCGCCGTTCGCGGTCGTGATCCAGTCGAGCCGTCGTCGTTTCGTCCATCGCCTCCACCCCTTCGACTTCGCCCTGCAACTTTCTGCTACGCGCGGAGTATGCACGTGCACGTGAATGGAGACGACGCGCTGGTGCGGGCCGTTCTCGCCGGCGACCGCGAAGCGTTCGCCGCCCTCGTCGACCGGCACAAGCGGGGCATCCTGAACTTCATCGGCGCGAGCATCCGTTCTCCGGAGGATGCGCAAGACTTGGCACAGGAGACGTTCTTGCGGGCCTACGCCCACCTCGGAACCTTCAACCCCGCGCTCGGGAAGTTCTCGACGTGGCTCTACCACATTGCCCGCAACGTCGTGCGCACCTCGTTGGACCGTCAAACGCGCCGCCTGCCGATTCAGGAGCTGAGCGAGGACGAGACGCTCGAGCAGCGCCTTTCCGACGAGCGCGGCGAAATCGATCCCGAAGCGAGCGCGCTGCGCGGTGAGGAAGACGCAGCCGTGCGCGCAGCGCTCGAGCACATTCCCCCGCGCATGGCCGCCGCGTTACGCCTGCGCTACTACGCCAATTTGGAGTACGCCGAGATCGCCAGCACGCTGGGCCTTTCACTGGGCAACGTGAAGACCCTGATCCACCGCGGCAAGCTGGCGCTGGCGCAGAGAATGCGCGAGCGTGAGGCCGGCGTGGCGGGAGGACGATCGTGACCTGCAAGGCCTGCGATCTGCATTTGGGCGCGTACCTCGAAGGCGGGCTCGACGTCTACACCTTAGCCCGCGTAGAGCGCCACCTCGCGCAGTGCGCCGCCTGCCGTGCCCTGTTCGGCGAGCTGCGGGCGGTGGAGCAGATGCTCGTTCAGGCCTCGCATGCCTCTGCGCTGGAGCCCGCGCAGGACTTCACGTCGACCGTGATGGCCGAGGCGCGCACGCTTGCGCAGCCGCACGCTCAGCCGGTGCTGCGCTGGGCCTTTCTCGGCTGGTACCTGTTGGGCGCCTGGGCCATCATCGGCGTGCTGACGCTGGCGGCGCGTCCGTTGCTCATGGGCGGCGTGCATGCGCTGGCCGCCGGCGGGGCGTCGGTGCTTGCTGTCTCCCAAGCGCTGGTCAGCGCCGTTGCCGTGGCCACCGGCGGCCACGGTGCGGCGATCGCGGCCGTCGTCACCGTCGTGCTCTTCGCCGACGCCCTGCTGGCGCTGGGCGTCTACCTCATCCATACGCGTCTGGAGCTGGCATGAGACGCTTCTTGATGCTTCTCGCCCTGATCGCCGTCGTCACCGCGCTCGGCACGGCACCGGCCGCTGCGCGCAACGGTCACGACGTGGTCGAGCTCTTCCATAACGTCGTGATCCCGCCGGATCGCACCGTCGACGGCGACGTCACCGTCGTCTTCGGCAACCTGGACGTGGGCGGGCGGATCACGGGCGACGCCACGGCCGTCGGCGGCACCATTACCGTGGAGCCAGGCGGCGAGATCGACGGCACGCAGACGGCCATCGATCCTTCGCAGATCTCCGGCTTGGCGCCGTGGCTCCAGCACCCGCCCGAGTTTCCCTTCGCGTCGAACTGGTACTCCGACGCGCGCGCGTGGGCCCAAGTAGCCGGCGACATCATCGTGCTGCTAGTCTTCCTCCTGGCGCCGCTGCGCGCGCGCATGACGCTGGCGCGCTTGGAAGTCACGCCCAGCACTTCGGCGCTGGCGGGCGTGGTGGCGCTGGTGGCGCTGGCGCCGATCGTGGTAATGCTGGCCATCACCATCATCGGCATCCCGCTCATACCGCTGGTGCTGATCGCCTATCTGGTGGGCATCTGGCTGGGCAAGGCGGCCATCGCGCTGCTGGTGGGACGCCGCTTCTACGAGCTGCTCCGCCCGAACGCCACGCCCTCACCGCTCGGCGCGCTGGTGTTGGGCTTGGTGTTGGTGAGCGCGGCGGAGCTGGTGCCGTTCGTGGGTTGGGCGGTGACCGGGCTGGTGTGGTTGATCGGCCTGGGCGCCTCGGTGCTCACGCTGCTGGAGCCCGCCGGACGACGCTTCGCCTGGCAGGGGCCCACGCCACCCTCATCGCCGAACCCGCCGGCACCGCCGCCTCCCGGACCGCCGATGACGCAGCCGTAAGCGCGCTCTCGGCGCCGGCCGGAGGCCTCAGCGGCCGGCAACCGCAAGTCTCCCGCAGTGGACAGCCACCCATTCTTTGAGTACGTCGAGTACGACCGCGGATACCGCCTGCGCATCGGCCGCCTCTCGATCAACCAGAGCACGCTCCTCCTCACGGCGGCTATGCTCATCGGAATCGGCGGCGGCTACGGCGCCGTCGCCTTCCGCCGCCTGATCGATCTCGAGACTTGGCTCGCCCTGGGCGGCTTGGCGGGGTGGTCCAAGGGCCTGCTTGGACCCGTCGGCATCCTCGTGCCGCTCGTGCTCGGCGGTGCCTTGGTCACGCTGCTCATCCGGCGCTTCGCCCCGGAGGCTCACGGCGAGGGCGTACCGGAAGTCATGGCCGCGGTCGCTCTGCACGAGGGCAGGATTCCAGCGCGTGTCATCGCCGTCAAGACGCTAGCCTCCGCCACCACCCTCGGCTTTGGCGGCAGCGGAGGCCGCGAGGGGCCGATTATCCAAATCGGCGCCGCCATCGGATCGCTGGCGGGGCAACTGGCGCACGCACCGGCACCGATCGTCCGAACGCTTGTCGCCTGCGGCGCCGCCGCCGGCGTCTCGGCGACGTTCAACGCGCCCATCGGCGGCGTCTTCTTCGCAAGCGAAGTCATTTTGGGCGAGTTCGCACCGCGCTCGTTCGCGACGATCGTGGTGGCAAGCGTCGTCGCCGCCATCATCGGCCGCGCGTATCTCGGTGACCGGCCGTCATTCGACGCAGCGGGCTTTCATCTCGTCTCCGTTCACGAGCTGTGGCTCTACGCGCTTCTGGGCGTCGTCTGCGCCGTGTGGGCAGCAGGTTTCGTCAAGCTGCTCTACGCAGCCGAAGATCGCTTCGAGCATTGGCGCATCCATCCGATCGTAAGGACGGCGGCGGGCTTCGGCATGGTCGGCCTGCTGGGAATCTGGTACCCCCAACTCTTTGGCGTGGGGTACGACTACGTGCAGCAAGTCCTCTACGAACACGTGCCGATCGTGCACGCCACGGTGCTCGCCGTTCTCAAGCCGCTCGCCACGGCGATCACGCTGGGCAGCGGCGGGAGCGGCGGCGCCTTCTCACCCGCGCTCTACACCGGCGCGATGGTCGGCGATGCCTTCGGCGTGCTCGTCCACCAGATGTTTCCGGCCTGGACCGGACCCGCCGCCGCCTACGGCCTCGTGGCGATGGCGGCCTTCTTCGGCGCGGCATCGGAGGCACCGATCACTGCGATCACCATCGTTTTCGAACTCTCCACGGACTACACCATCATCTTGCCGCTGATGATCAGCACGGTCATCGCAACGGTACTGGGGCGGCGCTTCATCGGCAGCACGATCTACCAACTGAAGTTCGATCGCGAAGGCATCGATTGGCAGCGCGTCCGCCATCCCAGCCTGTTTGCCGGGATCACGATCTCGCGCATCGCGCGCGCGTCGCGGATCGTGGCCACGCCGGGCGATCCCGCGAAAACAATGGCCCAGCGCTGTGCCGAGGCGGGGGAGCTGGCTCTGCCGATCATCGAGAACGGACGGTACGTCGGCATCGTCACCGCCGGCGACCTAGTGCGCGCCGCGCTTGGCGACGAGACGCGTCGCGTGGATGAGATCATGCGCACGGATCGGCCGACGCTTAGCCCCAACGATGCGCTTGTGCGTGCGATGGCGCTCATGGCGGATCCCAGCGTCACGACCCTCGCCGTAGTCGAGCCGTCCACCGGCGCGCTCGCCGGCGTGGTGAACCGCGGCGATCTGCTGGCCATGCAGAGCGCGCTGCTCGGGGCGTCGACTAGCTCTCCGTGATGCCGAGATGCGTTTTTACGAACGACATGTCGCGCTCCAAGCCCCCAACACGATCTTCAAGGCCCGCCGTCCGATGTTCCAGCGCCGAGACGCGATCGTCGAGCCGAGCCAATCGGCGATCGACTTGGGCAAACCCGGCGCGCATCTCCGTACGTAGACCGCCGACTTCTTGCGTGATCCGCGCATCGAGCTGCGCGGCCCGCTCGTCGAGCTTACGGTTGACTGCATCGATAGCATTCATGACCATCGTGAAGCCCTCCATGATCTCGGTGCGCGCCATCGCTTCGTCTCCGTTATTCATCCTACCACGCCTCTGCTTAGCAGCGGGCAGGCGTCAAGAGGCGAGGCAGTTCGTCGAGGCCGGCCGCTGCCCTTCTTCACCGCGAAGCCGTCCTTGGCGTATTCTCAGCCAACTCCGGCAGAATCGGGGAGATGCTCACCAGCCGTAGACTGCTCGCGTTCGTCGCGGCGACGCAGATGCAGAGCGTGCGCGCAGTGGCACGCTGCGCAACATCGCCGACGAGAGCGAAGCGCAGCAGCACAACCTCTACATCCCGCCTCGTACGCCGTTCGGCGGCTTCGCGCTAGCCTTCAGTCCCCAGGCTGGGCTCTACGCCGTGCGGCGTCCGCCGGCCGCGGGTCAGGAGCAGTTCCGTCTCTATCGCCTTCCCACGACGCCGCCCGCGCATCCCTTCGCCCTCGAGACGCGGAGCACGTGCACCAGCGAGCTGCGTCAGGTGGCGGCGCCGTTGCTCGACGCGCTGGCGCAGTACGCTGCGACCATCGATCCCGCGCATCCGCCGGCACAGCAGCCCGCGGGATGGCA
>SCQY01000298.1 GCA_004298665.1 bacterium
CGCAGCCGAGGTGACCGAGCGCGCAGGAGCGCGCGCGAGGGAACGTCCCCCGGAGGAGAGTGCCCCGTACGCGCGAGCGTGGGGAGAGATATCGCACGCCCCGACGTGGTAAGCGAGCGTTACGATGCGAAGACGGATTCGGGGATCTTCACGTTGAGCTTGTAGCCGCTGAACGCGGCTTCGATGGCGCCTTTGTAGGATGGGAGATCGACGGTGCCGTGCTGTGCGGTCACTAACAGTCGTCCGGAGACGAGCGAGAACGTCTGGTGCAGATCGACGTCACCGCCGTCGTTGTAGAACCAATGCATCGAGGCCACCGTGCCGTCGGCGTTGACGGCTACGTCGAGATGATCGATTCGCCCGTGCTTGCGCGGCACCAGGCGGACGTGATCCGGTGAGACGAGCGAGACGAAGTATAGCATCGTCCACTGCGAAGGGGCTTCGATGCGCGGGTAGACTTTCTTGAACTGGTTGGCGAGCACAGGCAAGGTGTCGAAGACGACGGCCGAACGGTCGGGACGCGACCAGTAGACCCGCCCCGTCAAGGTAGGATTCAGGAATGGAAACGTGTGCATCGTGACCTGCACTTTGATCGAGGCTTCGTACGTCCTGAGGTCCGGATTGACCATGCTCATCTTGGCGAGCAAGGGAGAAAGCATCTCCTGACTCGTGAGCGGGGTCGCCGTAGCCTGCGCACTAGGCGATGGCGAGGGCGTCGCGGGCTCTTCGCTCAGCGCGGGGGAACACCAAGAGAGTGCTACGGCCGCGACGAGCGCGGCGAGCAGAGATCGGGTTTGCATGTCAGGTCGAACGCCTCACGAGCGGAGATGGTTCCCGGCGAGTGCAGCATCGATCTCGTCGCGCACGCCGGCGTCGCGCTCCAGAGGGAGGCGGGCCGCCAGCGCTCTCAGGGCGCGCGGTGAGCCAATACGTCCGAGAGCCCACGCGGCATGGCCGCGGACAAGCGCGTGGGGGTCCTCGGCGAACGCGCCTTCGAGGTCGGGGACCACCGAGCGGTCGAGCGTGTTGCCCAGGCAGACGGCCGCGTTGCGGCGCAGGATCGCTCCGCCGCGCCAACCCATCGCACTCGCTCGGTAGGTACGCTTGAACTCCCCGCTGCGCAAGCGCAGGATCGCTGCGAGCGCGGGATAGGGCGAGATTCCCGGCGCAGGCGAAAAGGCGGGGCGCCCTATCTTCGGCGCCACGTGGCTGGGAGGGCAGGCCACTGTGCAGAGATCGCAGCCCCAGACCCAATCGCCCATCAACGGGCGCATGGCACGGGGAATGGCGTCGAGGCGTTGATTGAGGTCGCCGATGCAGCGCGTGGCGTCGATCGTGAAGTCGCCGCGCAACGCTCCCGTGGGACAGACGTCGACGCAGCGGCGACAACTGCCGCAGCTCTTGCGGATCGGCTCGTCCGGCGGCAGCGGAATGTCGGTGACGATCTCGCCGAGGAAGGCTAGCGCCCCTAAGCCGGGTACGATGACGCCGGTGTGCCTGCCGACCCAACCCAGTCCGCTGCGCTCGGCGAAAGCACGTTCGGCGAACGGCACGGTGTCGCAGACGGCGCGCGCGCGGCCGAACGGGCGCAACAGCGCTTCTAAGCGCTCGAGCGCGCGACGCAGAGTGCGGTGATAATCCTCGCTCCAGGCGTAGCGGGAGATGCGCCCCGTCAGCGGCGATCTCGCGGCGGGCGGCTCCGTGTCGTAGCCCACTGCCACGCAGACCACGGCGCGCGCCCCGGGCAGGACCGCCTCCGGGTCTGCCGCCATGCGCGCCCGCTCGCCGTCGAAGTGCCACGTGGCGAGGTCGCCGCGCTCGAAGGCAGCGGCTAGACGCTCACGCGCGACGGCGTCGGGGCGCGCCGCCGCAATGCGCAACCGATCGATACCGCAGCACGCGGCCTCGTCGTCGAGGCGTCTACGCAACTCAGCTAGGCCCGCGTTGTCCACACCCGCGCCCTTCGCCCAGCGCAGCACTCACGCCTCGGCGTGCGGGCCAACGAGCTCCGGCGGGAGCTCGAGCTCGGGCTCCCGCGCGTGCAGCGCGCGCAGTCGCGCGGCCTTGGCCTCACGGCGCCGGTCGGCCAAGCCAACCAGCCCAATGTACACGACCGGAACCAGGAAGAGGGTGAGGAAGAGCGAGGAGGTCAGCCCGCCGATGATCACCGTGCCCATCGACTTGCGAAACTCCGCACCTTCGGTGAAGCCCATGGCCAACGGAAGCATGCCCGCGATCATCGAGACCGTTGTCATGACGATCGGGCGGAAGCGGATCGAAGCCGATTCGCGGATCGCCTCGCGCAGGCCCAGCCCGCGCTTCCGCAACGTGTCCGCGTAGTCCACGAGCAGAATGCCGTTCTTCGCCACCAGACCCATCAACATCACGATGCCGAGCATTGAGAACAAATTGAGCGTCTGCCCGGCAAAGAACGGGACTCCCGGCACGATCTTGTGGGCCGCGTTGGCCACGGCGAGAATTCCCAGAGCGCCGACGATGGCCACCGGAATGCTGAACATGATGACCAACGGCTCGAGATAGCTCCCGTAGAGGATCACGAGCAGCATGTAGATCAGCAGAAACGAAGTCAGCAGGGCATAGCCGATCTTCGACGTTGCATCGGAGAGATTCTGTGCGTCGCCGAGCGTGGTTACGGTAACGCCCGGGGGCAGAAATCCCGGCGTCGCCAATTGGCGGTCCACGCTGGAGGTGACCAGCCCGATCGGCGCGTCGTTCTTCGTGTTCGCGGTCACGCGCACGATGCGATGGCGGTCCTGGCGCTGGATCAGCGGCGGCTCGCTGCTCCAGGCGAACGAGGCCACGTTGACCAGCGGCACCAGCGTCCCGTCAGAGGAGCGGACGTCGATACCCTGGAGGGTGCGCACGTCGTCGCGCACGCGCGGCGGCAACTGCACCAGCGTATCGATCAAGCCTTCCGGCATGCGTACTTTGGTCGCGATCACGCCGCCCACCGCTGCACGCGCCGTCTCGGCAGCCGCCTGCGGAGAGATACCGAGCATCGCGGCGCGTCCGCGATCGATCTGGATCTCGAGGCGCGGCCCCGCCTGCTCGTTGCTGGTTTGCACGTCGCTGGCAACCGGGTTCTTCGCGATGAAGGCCGCAAGCGTACCGGCCGCGACGCTCAAACCTTCTGTCGGTCCCGTCAACACGTAGGTGATGGCCGGGCTGCCGCCGTTTTGCGCTCCGCCCGCCGCGATGCGCGCCCCGGGCACCAGATACGCGAGCTTGGGCGCTTGCTCGACGATGACGTGCTCCTGGTGGCGCTGGTTCTGGTAGAGGATGACGCTGATCGTCGCAACATGGCCGCCGAGCTTATCGAGATATCCATCCGAGTACTCGCCGACGGTGGCGTTGACGTACCTCACGCCCTTCATCTTCATGAAGGCCTTGGTGAGCCTCATCGCGCCGGCCTCGGTCGTGGCGATGGGCGTCCCAGGCGGATACTGCAGACCGACGATCGCCTGTCCCCATTCGGTGGCAGGCTGAAATTCGAAGGGCACGAGCTGCACCGCCACGGGAACGAACGACGCGAGGACGAGGCCAAGAGAGCCGAGCACGACCATCCACGGGTGGCGCAGCGCCCACGGCAGGGCCTGGTCATGGTAGTATGCGCGCGAGCGCTCGAAGGCGAAGGTGAAGCGATCGAGGAGAGTGGGGCGCTCCACGGCGCTGCCGTTTCCGTGGCGCTGGGCGAGCCCGCTCTTCTTCAATACTGCCCACTTGGCGGCCAGCAGGGGCGTCAGCGTGAACGAAACCAGCAGCGAGAACAGCGTGGCGCAGACGACCACCAAGCCGAACTCGCGCATGTACTCGCCGACGATACCCGACATGAACGCGATGGGCGTGAAGACCACCACGTCGACCAGCGTGATTGCGATGGCGGCGCCGCCGATCTCCGAGCGGCCGTCGACCGCCGCTTGATCGGGACTCTTCCCCATATCTCGATGGCGGGTGATGTTTTCGATCACCACGATCGAGTCGTCCACCAGGATGCCGATGGTCAGCGAGAGACCCATCAGCGAGAGCACGTCGACCGTGAAGCCGAGCTGCCACATCACGAAGAAGGTTGCCAGCAGCGAGGTGGGGATGGCGATCATCACCACGATGGCGCTGCGCCAGACGTGCAGGAAGAAAAGCAGCACGACGGCGGTCAAGACGATGCCTTCGAAGAGGTTCTGGAGGACGCCGTCGATCGACTGGTGCATGAAGTCGGAGTCGGCGTTGAGCTCTCTGAAGGTCAGCTGCGGGTACCGCTGTGCAAGGCTCTTGAACTCGGCGCGCACGGCCCGCGTCGTCCTCGCCGTGTCGCCATCGGAGTCGCGCGCCACCTGGACGATCACGGCACCGTCCCCGTTGACGGTCTGCAGGATACGCTGGTCGGCGTAGCCGTCGACCACCCGAGCCACGTCGCCGACGCGCAACGTGCTCTGAGCCCCGCCGGGAACAGCCAACGGGAGCTGAGCGATCTGCTGCGCGGAGGTGATGTCGGCGCGAACGCCGACCGTTGACTCGCGAAAGGACTGATCGAGCCGGCCGCCCGGGAGGCTGACGTTGCCGCCGCTCACTGCGTTGTCCACGTCGAGCAGAGTCGCCCCCGTGGCCAGCAGGCTGCCGGGCTGCGGCTCCACGGTGATCTGGCGCGTGTAGGCCCCGCCCACGTTGATCGACCCCACCCCTTGGACGCTGCGCAGATCGGCCACGATCGTGTTCTGCACGAGATTGCCGAGGGCGACGGGCGAGAGCGTGGAGGTGCCTATCGACTCCATGACGATGGGCTGCGAAGACGGATCGAAGCGCTGAACGCTGGGCGGTACGAGGTCGGAGGGGAGATTGGGGCGTGCCGAGTCGACGGCGTTCTGAACGTCCGTTTGCGCAGCGTTGATGTCGGTCCCCAGCTTGAATTGCACGCCGATGAAGGCCGTGCCATCCTGCGCGAAGCCCGTCATGCGCTGGACGTGCTGGACGCTCTGGAGCTGGTCCTCGATCGGCTTGACGACCAGCCGCTCCATCTCTTGGGGACTGGCTCCGGGATAGCCGGCGCTGACGCCGACGAACGGGAACGTAACGTTGGGCATGATGTTCTCGCCCATCGAGAAGTAGCCGATCGTCCCGAACAGCGCGATCGCCAAGAAGAACAGCGTCACGATCGTCGGACGTTGAATGGCGAAGCGCGTCAACCACATGCAGCTATCCCTCCAGCCGGAGGATTCTACGTCGATCCTACCCAGCGAGTTTCACTTGCCCACCAGGAAGGGCCTGAACCGCAGGAGGCCCTACAGCGGGAGGGTAACGGGATACTGCCATGCTGACCGAGATACGACACTATCCCCTTCCCATCGCGGGCCGGAGCAGCGAGGGCACCGGGCGTGAGACGGTGACCAACCCGTACGACGGGAGCACGGTCGCCAGCATCGCCGTGGCCGGCCACGACGACATGGAACGCGCCATCGCCGCCGCCGTTGAAGTCTTCCCCAGCTTCTCGCGTTGGCCGCG
>SCQY01000299.1 GCA_004298665.1 bacterium
TCGGCGAAGATGTCGGACCCCGAGGAGCTGGTGATCAACCAGGAGATCTCGGAAGACATCAAGGAGCGCATCCAGGAGAACCTCTCCGAGCTGGAATCGCAAGTGCTGCTGTCATACCTGGAAGGCAAGTCCTATCAGGAGATGGCCCGCGATCTCAAGCGCCACGTGAAGTCGATTGACAACGCACTGCAGCGCGTGAAGCGAAAGATCGAGAAGAATCTAGCGGAGATCGAGCTGCCATAGTACGCTCGAAGGCCGAAGAGAGTGCGAGAGGGGCGGCCGGCAACCGTCCCTTTCGCGTGCAGGAGGAGACATTGCACGACATCACGCCAGCCGAGGCGCGGCGCCGCATCGCCGCCGGCGCCCTGTTGATCGACGTCCGCGAGCGGGACGAATGGGACGACGGCCACGTGGCCGAAGCACGGCACCTTCCACTCGCCGAGCTGCCGGAGTGCATGGATACCCTTCCCAAGGAGTGCGAGTTCATCGTCCTCTGCCATTCGGGTAAACGCAGCGCCCGCGCGCGCGCACTTCTCGCGGCGCAGGGCTACGATCGCGTCTACAACCTCGATGGCGGGATGCTGGCCTGGGTGCGCGACGGGCTGCCCGTCGTCTCGTAGCGCCGGCAGATCACCAAGATACGTAAGGAAACACAACATGAAGGCACGCCTCGATTATCGTAATGCCAATCCCACCGCGTTTAGCGCGATGATCAATTTGGAGACGACTGTCCGCAAGAGCGGTCTGCCCGCATCGCTGCTGGAGTTGGTGAAGATGCGCGCGAGCATGATGAACGGCTGCGCGTACTGCCTGGACATGCACAGCAAGGACGCACGCGCCGGCGGCGAGAGCGAGCAGCGTCTTTACGCTCTCTCGGCATGGCGCGAAACGCCGTTCTACACGGACCGCGAACGCGCGGCGTTGGCCTGGACCGAGGCCCTCACCCTGGTTTCCGAGAGCCACGTTCCGGACGATATCTATGAAGAAGTGCGCAAGCAGTTCTCCGAGGAGGAGATGGTGGCCCTAACGCTTGCTATCATCGCCATCAACGGCTGGAATCGGCTGGCCATCGGTTTCCGCACGGAACCCGGAACGTATCAGCCACCCGCACCGGTCGGCGCTGCCTCGCAGTAGGCGGCGCCTCCGACATTCTCGGAAGGTGCGGTATGCCACGCGTGGAACACCGGCCAACCCGCACGCCGAGGGTGCCGACGTAGCTCAGTTGGTAGAGCAGCGGTTTTGTAAACCGCCGGTTCGTCGGTTCGAGTCCGACCGTCGGCTCCATCTCAGAAACCCCGCGAGCTTAGCATGTTCGCGGGGTTTGCCTTTCGACCGGCGGTCTCGCTCGCGGCGTGCGCATCCTCGATTTGGGGAGGGCGCTCGGCAAACTCGCAGTAACCTCTCCGGGTGACTGGACGAAACGACAACCGATCCCACGTAGCCCTCGACGTGCTGCTCTCCGAGGCGGAGGGCTTGGAGTCGTCGCTCCGAGCGCTTCGGCAAGACGCAACGGCCCGGCTGCTCCGGGACATGCGCCTCCGGCTCACCGATGTCCGAGGCATGGAGGGCGTTGCCGCCGCGGCGGTGGCCCTCGTCGAGGACGTTCGGCGCCATGCACGCGAGACGGGCGTCTCGGAAGACGAGGCCGATCTCGACGACGACCTGTGGCGTGCATTGCGGATGGCGGTCGACGCCTGGCGGGGCGAGGGAAGCCGATAGAGCGAACGGGCGTCATGCGTTTGGCTGGCAAGGCGCCGGGAACAACTATGGCGAGCCGTCTGCCTAAGCAGGCGCTGACCGACGATTCTGGGAGGAGTCTCTATGAACGGGAAGCAGACCTACCTCAGTACCATGATCGCACTAGCGACGGCAGCCTTCGGGCTGATCGCCGCTCTAGCATGGAATGCTGCCATCACCGAACTATTCAAGGTCGTGCTCAAGCCAGGTGCAGGCGTCGTCTCGCTATTTATTTACGCGATCATCGTGTCGTTGATTGCCGTCTGGGTGATCAACACGCTCGCGAAGCTTGCCGAGCGGACCTCGAAAACCGGCGGTTAGCCCGTGATGCCGGCGATGCTTGCGCCCTCCCGTGGGCTATGGTAGAATCCTCAATCGTGGGCCGCGGGTAGGTGGCCGAGTGGTTAATGGCACCAGACTGTAAATCTGGCGCGCGAGAGCGCTACGCTGGTTCGAATCCAGCCC
>SCQY01000300.1 GCA_004298665.1 bacterium
CTCCCGTGGGGCGTCCGTACCTACGTCGCCGGCATCGTCAACGTGACGCCCGACTCGTTCTCCGGCGATGGGGTCGATGACGCCGAGGCGGCGATCGCGCGTGCGCTCACCCAACGAGAGGCGGGGGCCGACATCCTCGACATCGGCGGAGAGTCGACCCGCCCCGGCCACACTCCGCTGGACGGTGCCACCGAGCTGCGCCGCGTCCTCCCCGTCATCGCAGGCGTGCGTGCCCGGTGCCCCGGGGCGATCATCAGCGTCGACACCTTCAAGGCCGAAGTAGCGGAGGCGGCCCTGGATGCAGGCGCCGACGTCATCAACAGCATCTGGGGCTGGACGCGCGGGATGCTGGAGGTTGCCGCCTCCCATGGGGCTCCCGCCATCCTCATGCACAACAAGCGCGTAGCCGTCTACGAGGGCGATGTGGTGGATGAGGTCGTGGCGTGGCTCGAGCGCCAGGCTCGCGAGGCCCTGGCCGCCGGCATTCCGGCGGAGTCGATCGTCTTGGATCCCGGCATCGGCTTCGGGAAGACTCCGGAGCACAACATCGCGGTCTTGCGGGAGCTGGGCCGTGTTGTCGCTTTGGGCTTTCCTACGCTGCTGGGCACGTCGCGCAAATCGACCATCGGTTACCTCACGGGGAAGCCTGCTGGGCCGGAGCGGGCCTGGGGGACGGCGGCTACGGTTGCCTTGGGGGCGGCGGCGGGCATCGACATCGTGCGCGTCCACGACGTGGCGGCGATGGTTGACGTGGTGCGCGTGAGCGACGCCGTCGAACACGGGTGGCGTCCGGAGGAATGGAGAGATCGGCTGCAGTGAGCGATTGCATCGAGTTGCGAGGCATCCGCGTCTGGGGGCGCCATGGCGCCAACCCCGGTGAGAAGGACCGCCCGCAGCCATTCGACTTGGATCTGATGCTCGACGTCGATCTCTCGGCCGCCGAGCGTAGCGATGCACTTGCCGACACCATCGACTACGATGCTCTTCACCGGAACGTGGCGCGCATCGTCCAGACGCGCTCGTTCGATCTCCTCGAACGGCTTGCGGGAGAGATTGCCGTGCTCGTGCTGCGCGATGCGCGGGTCCGGCGCGCGCGCGTCTCGATCGCCAAGCCGCGTCTGCTGGACGGCGCGACGCCCGTGGTGACGCTGGAGCGCGCGCGTTGACGTTAGGCCTCCGCCGCGTCGCATTAGGATTCGGTGCCAATCTCGACGACGCGCCGGGAGCGATCCACACTGCCATCGAGCGCATGGCGGTGATCGGCAAGCTGGTCGAGCGATCCGATCTCTATCGCACCGCGCCATGGGGCGTCGTCGACCAGCCGGCGTTCTACAACGCCGCGGCGCTCTACGAGAGCGCCCTTGCGCCGCCTGAGATCTTGGCCGCCTGTAAGCGCGTCGAGCGCACGCTCGGGCGTGTGGCCAGCTACCGCTGGGGTCCGCGTGCGATCGACGTCGACGTGCTGGTGATCGAGGGTCTCGTCGTCGATGAGTTCGACCTGCAGGTGCCGCATGCGCAGTTGCGCCGGCGCGGTTTCGCGCTCATGCCGTTGGCGGAGATTGCCCCTACGATGGTTGACCCGCGCGACGGCGCCTCCGTGGCCGCTCTGGTGGCGGCGCTGCCGGCGCACGAGCGCGAGAGCGCCGCGCGCTTAGTACGCTCGCGCGGCATGTTGGGAACGTTGCGGACGAACTACGAAACGGCGGCCGCGGACTACGATCGCCTGCGCCCGCTCAGTGATGACGAGAAGCTCTTGGCCCAGACGCTGGAGGCGGCGTGCGGCATGCGTGCGCCTCACCCTGCGCGTCTGCTCGACGTGGGCTGCGGGACGGGCAGGTATGCGCTATGGTTCGCCGGGCGCGGTGCCGTGGTGACCGGCGTCGACGGTTCCCCGGCCATGCTGACGCGTGCGCGGGCGAAGGCGCCGGAGATGCGCTGGCTCGAGGGCCGCCTCCCCGCAGGCGTCCCGCCGGACCGATTCGACGGCGCGTACAGCGCCTTCGTCGTTCATCATCTCAGCGCAAGCGAACGGCGTGAGACGTTCGCGCGTCTGCGGCGCAGCCTCGACGGCCCGCTGGCCATAGCGACGTTTTCTCACCGCTACTTCTGCGAACACCCCTTCGCCGGGATCTTCCCTGGGTTTCTCGACGTCGAGCTCTCGCGCTTTCCTTCTATTCCGGCACTGCGCGGCGAGCTGCTCGATGCCGGCTTCGCCGGCGTGACGGTGCAGCGCGTCCGTACGCGCAAGGAGCAGGATGGAGAGCGTCTGCTCGAGCGCGTCGAGGGGAAGTTCCTCTCCACGTTCCACGTGATGGCAGCGGAAGATTTCGCCGCCGGGCTCGTCGCACTGCGCGCATGGCTGCGCGAGCGGCGCTATGTGCTCGACTTCGACGTGAGCGTGGTGGTGGCGGACCCCGTTCCAGGGCGCGCGGAAGAGGCTGTCGAATCGGAGCCAGCCGATGCAGAGCGAGGATAGAGAGATCGACGTGCACGGAGAGATCGAACGCCTGGTGCGTCCGCTTCTCCAAGCCTTCGACGATAGTGATTTGACGCGGCTTTCCGTGGACGAGGAGGAGTTTGGCCTCGAGATCGTGCGCCGCTCCCGTCCGATAGGCGCGGTGGAGCGTGCCGTGGCGGCCGAACCGGCCCAGCAGATCCCCGCGGCGGCCCGGCATCCGATGGACGTGCTGGCGGCCGACGTCGTGGGGATCTTCCACGGTAGCCGTCCGGAGGCGGTGGTGGGCCAGACGGTTACCGAATCGCGCGAGCTGGGCTACGTCGAAGCTCTGGGCATCCGCAACCCCGTGCGCGTGGGACGCGGCGGCAGACTGGCGGAGATCTTCGTGAGCGAGGGTGAGCCCGTCGACTACGGTCAGCCGCTCTTTGGGATCGAGGTCGGGGCATGAAGAAGGTGCTGATCGCCAATCGCGGCGAGATAGCGCTGCGGGTCAACCGCGCGTGCCACGAACTGGGCATTCCCACGGTCGCCGTCTTCAGCGAGGCGGACCGCGAGTCGCTTCACGTCAAGCGCGCAGACGAGGCGTTCTGCGTAGGTCCGGGTCCATCGGCGCGCTCCTATCTCAACATTCCCAACATCATCTCCGCGGCGCTGATCTCCGGTGCCGACGCCATCCACCCCGGTTATGGCTTCCTAGCGGAAAATGCGCGTTTCGCCGAGATCTGCCGCGACCATGGCATCACCTTCATCGGCCCTTCGCCCGAAGCGATTCGTGCCATGGGCGACAAGGCCACCGCCAAGCGCGTCATGGTCGATGCGCACGTACCGGTGACGCCGGGAACGGGCATCGTCGAGAGCATAGAGGAGGCGCGTGCATTCGCGCAGAGTGCCGGCTATCCGGTGCTCATCAAGGCGACGGCCGGCGGCGGCGGCAAGGGTATGCGCGCCGTCCATGCGCCCGAAGAGCTGGAGCAGTCCCTCAACTCCGCCAGCAGCGAGGCGCAGGCCGCCTTCGGCGACGGCCGCGTCTACTTGGAGAAGCTGATCCTCAATCCGCGACACATCGAAGTGCAAGTTCTCGCGGACGCACACGGCGGAATCCTCATTCTCGGCGAGCGTGATTGCTCCGTGCAGAAGCCTTCGCATCAAAAGCTCATCGAGGAGGCACCCGGGCCGCATCTGAGTTCGGCCTTCCGATCCTCGCTCTACGAAGTGGCACGTCAGGCCGTCAAAGCCGTGCGGTACGTCAACGCGGGCACGCTCGAGTTCCTGGGCGAAGGCGAGCACTTCTACTTCATGGAGATGAACACGCGCATCCAGGTCGAGCATCCGGTGACGGAGGAGATCTTCGACGTCGATCTCGTGAAGGAGCAACTGCGCATCGCTTGCGGCGAGCCGCTCTCGCGAGGACAGCAGGACCTGCGCGTGCGTGGTCACGCCATCGAAGTACGCATCAACGCCGAGGACCCGGCAAACAATTTCGCCCCGGCGGCGGGGACGCTCACGACCGTCCAACTGCCCGGTGGCCCCGGCATCCGCGTGGACACGCACGTGTACCAGGGTGCGGCCGTTCCGCCGTACTACGACTCGATGCTTGCCAAGATCATCGCTCACGGCGCGGACCGCGAAGAGGCAATCGCGCGCATGGTTCGTGCGCTGCGCGAGACAACGATCGAGGGAGTGAAGACCACGGTGCCCTTCTGCATCGAGATCCTCACGGACCCTGAGTTCATCGCCGGCGGCGCCGGCATCGGATACCTTCCACGCTTCCTCGCGCGCGAGGCGCGCGTGGAGGCGGCCGCGGCCCGTTGAGGGCCGGGGCAAGCAGGATGGCGGGACGGCGAGAGGCACGCGAGGCGGCCTTGCAGGCGCTTTTCGCGATCGACGTGGGGCGGCGAGATCCCGGTGAGGCGCTGACGGAGGCTTTCGAGACGCCGAGCGCGCACGGTCATGAGCCGTTCATCAAGCAGCTCGTCTTGGGAACGCTGGAGCACGTACAGCAAAGCGACGAAGTGATCGTTTCGCTGCTCAAGGAATGGACGATCGAACGCCTGCCGACGATCGATCGCCTTATCTTGCGCATGGCCGTCTATGAGCTCACCGCCGGGGGAACGCCGCGCGCCGTAGCGATCAACGAGGCGGTGGAGCTGGCGAAGAAGTTTTCGACGGCGGACTCCGGCCGCTTCGTTAACGGGGTCCTCTCGCGCGTTGGCCAACCACACGCGTAGGGCCCGCGGCACCTTCCTGCTGCGCACGGTGCTCGTGCTGCTGCTCGTGCTGGGCGGCATCATGACGGGGATGGTGGCCGCTTACTCGCGCCGCCTTCCCGACATCACGCGAATGGCGGAGTACCAGCCTCAGAAGGCGACGCAGATCTATGCGCGCGACGGCACACTGCTGGCCAACGTCTATCGAAAAGATCGCATCTGGGTCGGTATCGACAGGATCCCGCCCGTCGTGCGCGATGCTTTCATCGCTACCGAAGATCGCGACTTCTATCACCACCACGGCATCGATCTGCGCGGCATCGTGCGCGCCGCGCTCGCCGACTACCGGCACGACTCAGCCGTTCAAGGCGCCTCGACGATCACCCAGCAATTGGCGCGGGCGCTCTTCCTCAACAGCGAGAAGACCATCGCGCGCAAGGTCGAGGAAGCCGTGCTGGCGGTCCAGATCGAGCGCTTCTACACCAAGGACGAGATCCTCGAGCGCTATCTCAATCTCATCTACCTCGGCTCGGGTGCCTATGGCGTACAGGCTGCCGCGCACACCTATTTCGGCACCGACGTCTGGAAACTCAACGTCGGGCAGGCGGCGATGCTGGCCGGCATCAACGCAGCACCCTCGGACTACTCACCGTACGTCAGCCCGAAGGCGGCACGCCAACGCCAGGCGCACGTCCTCGAACGTATGGCTTCCGCTGGATACATCACCCGGGACCAGGCCGCATACTGGCAGAAAGCCCCGCTAGCACTCGCGGGTGAGCGGCCCTCGGGGATGTTGGGCTGGAAAGCTCCGTATTTTACGACCTTCGCCGTCCACCGGCTCGAGGGGCTCTTCGGCCGGACGGCGACTTACGACGGCGGGCTTCAGGTCGACACCACGCTGGACCCCCAGATGCAGCGCGAGGCGCTCGCCGACGTGCAATGGGGCATCGGTCAAGCGGCACGGGAAGGCATCGGCGCCCATGAAGGCGCGCTGGTGGCGATCCGTCCCAGCACGGGTGAGATTCTTGCGATGGTCGGAGGCACTGGATTCAATATCCATAACCAATTCAATCGGGCGTGGCAGGCGCGGCGCCAGCCGGGCTCATCGTTCAAGCTCTACGTCTACACAGCAGCGGTCGACCAAGGGCTCGCGCCGACGACCATCGTCGAAGACTCGCCGATTTGTTTTCCTGTCGGTGACGGGACGAAGTGGTGCCCGAACAACGACGATCATCGTTTTTGGGGCGCGATGACGCTGCGCTACGCGCTGGCGCAGTCTCGAAACGTGGTGGCCGTGAAGCTGCTCCAGCGCGTCGGCGTCGACCGCGTGATCGAGTATGCCCATCGCATGGGTATCGATTCGCCGTTGGGACAGGATCTCTCACTGGCGCTCGGGACGTCGGTGGTGAGCCCGCTCGAGCAGGCCGCGGGCTATGCCACGATCGCCAACCAAGGCGTCGCGATCGCTCCCTATGCCATCAAGGAAGTCAAAGACTCGCTGGGCTCGGACCTCTACGACAACCGCTACCCCCAGCAGCGCGAAGTTGTCAGTTCCGGTACTGCCTACGTCGTCACGACGATGCTCGAAGACGTGATCAAGCACGGGACGGGGTATCCGAACGCCGAGATCGGGCGCGCCGCGGCCGGCAAGACGGGAACCACCAGCGATTTTCGCGATGCGTGGTTCGTGGGCTTTACACCGGATCTCGTCACCGCAGTATGGGTTGGGAATGACAATAACTCGCCGATGCGCGAATCCTACGGCGGCGACGTGCCGGCTCGCGTTTGGGCACGCTTCATGAAGGCCGCGCTGGCAAAAACTCCCAAGCACGACTTCTCCTTCCCGTCGGGCGAGGTGCAAGCCGTGCGGATCTGCAATGCCGATCATAAGCGCGCGCTTCCAGGCGAGGCGGGTTACTTGGAGTACTTCCTCAACGGCACCGAACCCCTGGGGTACTGCTACGGGCGTGCCCCGATCGATGTTTCCGCCCAGACGCCGGCACCTGCGTTCCAGCAGCCGTCAACGGAGGCCACGCCATGAACGGCGTCGGCCCGCCGATCCTCGGCGTCGCCGAAGTCGCGCGCTACGTGCGCGCGCTGATCGAAGGCGACGAGCGCCTGCGCCGCGTCATCGTACGCGGAGAGATTTCGAATTTCCGCGGCGTTCACGCCAACGGCAACGCGTATTTCGATCTGAAAGATGATCAGGCGCTGCTCAACAGCGTGATGTGGGGCTCCAACGGGCTGAAGCTGCCGCGCGATTTTGCCAACGGAATGCAGGTTGACGCGGAGGGGCACCTGTCGACGTATCCCCGGCGCAGCACCTACCAGTTGACGGTCGACGTCGTGCGTGCCGTCGGGCATGGGGATCTCCACGCGCAGTACGAGGAACTGCGCGAGCGCCTCCAGCGCGAGGGGGTCTTCGCGCAGGAGCGCAAGCGCCCGCTGCCGCGCTATCCACGGCGTATCGCGGTGGTGACGTCGCCTGCGGCTGCCGCCTATCAGGATTTCCTGCGCACCATAAGCGCGCACGCCTCACACGTCGCCCTTGTGCTGGTTGAGACGCCCGTTCAAGGGCGCGAGGCGGCCGCTGGGATCGCGGCTGCGCTCGATCGTGCTTCGGCGCTGGGCGTC
>SCQY01000301.1 GCA_004298665.1 bacterium
TTCTCCTGAGCGGTGTGCGCTAGTTCCTGGGCCTTCTCCTGAGCGGTATGCGTCAGCTCTTCGGCCTTGCGCGCGGCTTCGCCGAGTTTCTCGCCGGCCTTCTCGGCGAGCTCTTTGGCCTTGTCCATGAATGACATGTCTTGCCCTCGCTGCCCGTGTTAGGAGGGCTTTATACCCCGCCGGCCATCGTGTCAACCGAGACCAACGCGGGCTCCGGAGGGGCGAATCCGCTGGAACCCGAACCCATTGCCCCCATGGTGGAACTCGAAACATATATTCGCGCGATTCCGGATTTTCCGATCCCCGGGATTCTGTTCCGCGATATCACTCCGCTGCTGCGCGACGGCGGTGCTTTTCGCCGCTCGGTGGACCTTTTCGCTCAAACCTACCACGACAAGAAGATCGACTACGTGGTGGGCATCGAGGCGCGCGGCTATATGCTCGGTGCGCCGACGGCGTACGCCATTGGCGCGGGCTTCGTACCGGTGCGTAAACCCGGCAAGCTGCCCGGCGCTCGTCATACCGAAGAGTACGCGCTCGAGTACGGCACCAACACCTTGGAGATCCACGCCGATGCCGTGGGGCAAGGGCAACGTGTCGTCGTGATCGATGACTTGCTTGCCACGGGCGGAACAGCGGGCGCCACGCGCCGTCTGTTGGAGAAGCTCGGCGCGAAGATCGTCGGCTTCGGCTTCCTCGTCGAGCTCGCCGAGCTCAACGGACGCAAGGCGCTCGACGGGATCGACGTCACGAGCTTCATCCGCTACTAACGGGGGCGGGGCGATCCGGAGGGTGCGTGTTCGCTCTTACCGTCGCTGACGACCTCACCGGTGCGGCGGAGGTTGCCGCGGCGTTGGCTCGTGCCGCCGGCGTTCCCCAGCGCATCGTCTTGAGCGGTCGCGCGCCGCGCGCGGGGGACGTGGTGCTGCTGCCCGTGCGGCGCAGCGGCACGAAGCGTGCGCGCTTCCTGGCGCAAAACGTCGCGTTGCCCGAGCATGGCACGGTCTTCGTCAAGATCGACTCGACGCTGCGCGGCCCGTGGGTCGAGCTGGTGGACACGCTGGCAGCGCGTTTGCAGGCACAGCCGCTGATCGCTCCGGCGTTCCCCGCGCGGGGGCGCGCCGTGGTGGGCGGCGTCGCGCTGGTGGATGGCACGCCGCTCTTCGCCGGGCCGTTTGCTCGCGAGATTCTCGGCGTCCAAGAGGGGTTGAGCCTCGCTGGGCTGATCGCACAACGCGCCCCCGCCTTGCGTACCGAGGTCCCCGATGCCGCCACGGATCGCGACCTCGATGCCGTTGCGCGAGAAGTACTCTTCGCCGAGCGGCGTCTGGTTGTAGGGAGCGCTGGACTGGCCGAGGCCTTCGCACGCGTTCTTGGCCCGTCGAGCGGATACGTGCCGCTGGCAGCCGCGCCCCGCGCGCACGGCCCTGTTGCGGTGGCTGCCGGAAGCCGCGCACCGGCGACGGCGCGCCAAGTAGCGCTCCTTGGAGAGCGCGTCGCCGTGCTGCGCAGGAGAAGCTTACGCGTCCTGGCGCGCGCCGCATTGGAGGCCGCTGCG
>SCQY01000302.1 GCA_004298665.1 bacterium
TTCTTCTACTGGGTGGGCGCGAACCTCTTCGTGCTGATGCTCACGGCGCTCTTCGCGTTCTTCGTGGGTCGCGTGGCATACGACGGCGCGGCGTTCATGCTGCTGGTCGAACGGACCAGCCTCGTGATGATCTTGTGCGCACCAATCTTCTCGGGGATCGTCTCCGTCCTGCTGCCGTTCTCTGTGCCAGAGCGCTTGAGCCTGTTGGTTTTGACGGTCGTCCTCGACGCGATCTTCTCGCTGGTGCGCATCGCGGCGTTCGCACTGCTCGTTGCGCGTTTCGGAGCGATCGCCGAGGCGAACCTCTACCTCTTGCTCGGCCCGCTGATGGATGCCGCGTACTTCATCGGGGTCTATTCCGTCGTCGTCGTTTCGCTCGGCCGTCGGCTCAATGCCGATTCGGAGGCGTGGGGATGGTTGTAACATTCTTGCAGATCTGGTTGGCGTTCGTCGTCGGCGTCATGGTGGTCTACACCATCCGGCACTGGATATTCACCTTCTCGCGCGTCTACTCGCGCCAGCGCGTTTCCTTTGCCGACGCCTACGACGAGGACTTGCCGATGCTCTCGGTGCTCGTACCGATGCATAACGAGCAGGCCGTGGCCGCGCAATGCCTCGATGCGATCCTCGCCAGCGACTACCCGGCGGAGAAGCTCGAGATCCTGCCCATCGACGACCACTCGCAGGACGAGACCGCCGTCATTCTCGCCCGCTACGCAGCGCGTAATCCGCGCGTCAAGCCCGTACGCGCCGATCAGAGGGAGCGCGGCAAGTCGAGCGCGCTCAATGTCGGGCTCGCTCACGCGCAAGCAGAGATCGTGCTGGTCTTTGACGCCGACTACACGCCGGGACGGGGCGTGCTCCGCGCCCTGGCCAAGGGCTTCATCGATCCCGAGGTCGGCGCCGTGATGGGGCGCGTCGTCCCGCGCAATACCAGCCGCAACATGCTCACCAGGCTCCTCTCGATGGAGCGGTCCGGAGGTTATCAGGTCGATCAGCAGGCGCGCTACAACTTCGACCTCCTGCCGCAGTACGGCGGTACCGTCGGCGGCTTCCGGCGGCGTCTGCTCGACGAGATCGGCGGCTTCGATCCGCGCAGCCTTGCCGAGGACACGGAGCTCACAGCCTCCATCTTCCGGCGCGGCTGGAAGGTGGTCTACGACAACCGCGCAGAGTGCTATGAGGAGGTACCCGAGACCTGGCCGGCGCGCTTCGGCCAGCTGCGGCGCTGGTCCCGCGGGCACAATGCGGTGGCATCGAGCAATCTGCTCGGCGTGCTGACGGCGAAGGGGCTCTCCTTCGCGCAGCGCCTCGACGGCGCGCTCCTCCTGCTCTGCTATGCCGTGCCGCCGCTGCTGCTCTCGGGCTGGCTAGCGGCGCTGCTGCTCTTCTCGATGGGGCACATGCCCTTCGCAGGGGGCATTGCGCTGGCATTCGCCGTGGTGCTCTACAACGCGTTCGGCAACTTCGCGCCCGTTTACCAGATCGCCACCGCGGAGGTCCTCGACGGCTCGACAAGGCGCCTCTATCTCTTGCCGTTCCTCTTCTACATGTTCCCGTTCAACTCGTGGGCCATCACCACGGGTTGGGTCGACTCGATCGGTGACTTCGTGAAGAGCCGCCGTCCTAACTGGGAGAAGACGAAGCGCAGCGGCATGGGGGTCAACGAAGCATGAGCGAGTCATTGATCTACTTGGCCTTCGCCGTCGTCGTCGTGCTGCCGATGCTCCCCGGACTCTTGGAGATACTCTTCCGCAAGGACGACGGCGCGTTGCCGATCGACGAGAGCTACATGCGCGATCCCAGGTACCTGGGAAAGTCCTTGCGCGAGAAGGTGCGCGCGCTGGCGGGCAAGGCGACCGTGGGCGTGCGCATGCAATTCCTGGGCCGCCGGCGCGAGTATGCCCGCGTCGTGAGCGGTATCGAGCTTCCCAACGACAGCCGCTATGAAGACGTGCTGCTCTCGCGAGGGGCGGTGGTTGCCGGCAACGGGGTCACCCTGCTCGACGTCTATGCCGAAGACAAGGTCGCCATCGGCGCCAACGCTCGATTGAGAACGCTGGCGGCGGACGGCGAAGCCTCCATCGGAGGCGGCGTCAGGCTCCAGCGTTGGGCCGACGCTGAGTGCAATCTCACGGTGGGCCCGGACGGCAACCTCGGTCAATCGGCCAGCTCCGCACAGCGGTTGACGGTTGGCTCAAACGTGAGGTTTAGGCGGCTCTTTGGCCGCCCCGTCGTGATCGGCTCCTCTTCGAGCGTTTCCGCCTTGCCGCCGGTTGGCGCCCCGGAACGGGTCGCCATGATCGCATGCGGAGGCCGGAACCACGTCGTCTCCGCGCACGACGTCACGGAGGGCGAGACGCTGGACGGCGACGTCATCGCGTCAGGCACGGTTCACGTAGGCGCGAAGGCGACGCTCAAGGGTTCCATCAAGTCCGGCGGCGACATTGCCATCGGGCCGGGGGCGCGCGTCCTGGGCAACCTGGTCGCGCGCGGCAGCGTGCTCATCGATCGCGGTGCCGTCGTCTTCGGACACGTGTTCGCCGAGGAGCGCGTCACGCTGCAGCCCGGAGCGGTGGTCGGTACCGCCGCTCTGCCTAAGACGGCCTACGGCGGACGGAGCATGCGCCTCGCGGTTGGTTCGTGCATCTTTGGCTGGGTCATCACCGAAGGCGATGGTGAGACCTTCGTCGCGGACGCGTGAGGCCTGTATGAGGAGGATTGGATTGACCCAGGTGTTTTCGCGTATCCTTGGCGCGTTGCTGGTGCTGTCGGCGGTGTTCGCCGGGGGCGTCGCGCGCGCGGATGAGGTGACGGCGACCGGCTCGATCTATTCGTTCTCGAGTCCGGGCGATCTCTATGGGCCGTGGTCGATCCGGACGCTGAAGTATCAGCTCGACCGCGGCAAGGACATTCCGTCCGTCACGCTGCTCGATCGCAACGACAACGACCGCCCTACGGGCTCGAGCGCCCAAGCGATCTACCTCGACGACTACCACACGTGGTCTCAGCGATTCTACACGTACGCGCAGGTGAGCTTCGGCAAGGGCACCATCTCGCCGTATCGCATGGCTTATCTCGAGGGCGATGTCAAGCTCACCCCAGAGCAGAACGTCGTGATGGGCTTCGGCGGGGCGACGATGCAGAATCCCGACGGGACCTCGACGCAGCTTGCCAGCATCGGGCCCTCGCTCTATATGGGGAGGATGGTGTACACGCTGCGCTTTCTGCCATCCGACACCAACGGCGTCCACGCGGCCGCTACGCAGTTCGTCGCCGAGTACAGCGATATCGGGCGTAATCAAGTGACGCTCTCGCTCTTGAACGGGAGCCAGCCCAGCGTCCTCGTGGGCTTCCCGCCATCGTTCGCAACCTTCCAGCGCCTCTTCGAGGCCAACCTGATGGTGAAGCACTGGCTCCGCCGTGACTTCGGCATCATCGTCGGAGGTACGTTCGGCAACCACTTCGACCGCTCTACCGGGGCCAATATCTATGATCAGCAAGGGATCACGATCGGGCTGTTCTTCGGGAACGCGGTCGGTCTTCCGCGCTAGCGCACCGTTGAGCCGTCGCATGCGCACCGTTCTCCTCCGTCCCGCCGCCGTCGTCTTCCTTGCCCTGCTAGCGGGGTGCGGTGGAGGCGGCGGAGCGCCCACGGTTGCGCCTGCGCCCACGGGCCAATCCGTGCCCGCCATTTACGACGATTGGACAACCTACGCGCACGACGGCCAGCGTACCGGCTTCGAGCAGCTTCCTACCGGAATCACCACGTCCACCGTCGGCACGCTGACGCTGGCCTGGCGCAACACCGGCGTCGATCCCGCGTGCGTCCGAGCGGCGCAGAGCGCGACGGTCTTTGTGGACCAGGCCAGTCCATTGGCGGCCAACGGCCTCGTCTACGTGGCGGACGTCTGCGGCGTGGTCACTGCGCTCAATCGCGATAACGGCACGCTCGTCTGGCAGACGCGATTGCCGGTTGCCGGCAGCGTCTCCGGCGTCTATGGGACGCCGACGCTCGCCAACGGAAAGCTGTTCGTCCCTGTGTGGGGCACGCAATCACCCACGGCTCGGGGCGGATACCTCGCGGCGCTCGACGCGATGACCGGAGCGGTCGTCTGGGAGACCCAGCCGCTCATGTACGGGAACATGCGCAGCGACCCCATCGTCGCCAACGGCCGCGTCTTCGAGGGCGTCTCCGGCGGGGACCCCGACACGGGATACGTGACGGGCGGAATCATGGCATTCGACGAGCTGACGGGGCAGCAGATCCCCAACACGTTTCCCATCGTGCCCTCGCTGTCCATCGGGTCGTTGAACGAGGGCGGGGGGAGCTGGTCGCCCATCAGCTACGACGGCACCAGCCTCTACTTCGGTACCGGCAATACGAAGAACAACCTCGGATACCAGGACAGCGTGCTCGCGATCTCGCCGTCCACGCTGGCGCTCACTGCGACTGTGGCTGCGACGTACGACAGCGCCGGCTTGGGGAGCTCGGACGAGGATGTCGGAGGCGGCGAGCTGCTCTGGGGCGGCAACCTCTACTTCGAGAGCAAGAACGGCTACTATTACGGCTACTCGTTGGCGACGCCGAGCAACCCGTCTGCGCAGTTCAAGACGCTGGTCAATCTCCATGCCCCGCCCGGCGGATTCGGCGCCATCTGGACGCCTACCACGAACGGCGCCGTCATCGCCGTATCGTCAGGTTACAATCGCGGCAACTATAACAGCGATCTTGACGTCTTTCCGGTGGGGAGCGGCGCAAAGATCTGCAAGCTCGAGGCAACCAACTCCTCGCTCTATAGCTATGCCGCGTTCGTCAACGGCATCGGCTTCACGGGGATCGACAACGGCGTGCCCTCGGGGACTCCCGACGGCGGCATTACGGGTCCGGCGCCGTGGTTCGTGGCCTTCGACAACAACTGCGGCATCCTCTGGAAAGCCAACCCCACCGACATCCTGGGCTACTTCTACGCCGGGCCTGCGGTGGTCGAGAGCGGGGTCTACGCGATCGACAACGCCGGCAATGTCTACGCGTGGAAGCTGCCCTCGCGCATGACGGCGAGTACGCTGCGGCGACGCGAGGATTCCATCCAACCTGGAAAGCGTTTGCATTTCTGGTATGGCCACTATATACCGGGCCACCTCGGTCCGCATCTTTACTAAAAGTATGTCTGCCGCTCAGGCCGCTA
>SCQY01000303.1 GCA_004298665.1 bacterium
CTCCGCCGCCGATGCCTGCATGTGCGCCTGCCCGTCCGGCGTGATGGCCAGGAGCGAGGGGTCGACGACGAAGCGGATGCCGATGGGGTAACCGAGGATCTCCGAGATCACGCCCTGGATGGCCGACTTGAGGCGCCCCTCGACCCATTCCTTGGCGAACCTGTTGGGAACGCGGAGCGAGAATTCTTCGCTGGTCATCGCCTCTACGCGCATGGGTTTGAGCCACGTCTCGAACACCGGCGTCGAGAACTTGCGCTCCAGGACGCCAAGGCAGGCGTCCCAGATCGACTCCCCTGCTGGGGTTGGGGCGATTTCCATCATGGTTATCCACCTTCGCTCGATGGGGCTTTGCCGGCGTTCAAGAGAAGTGCCGGAGTGGGCCTATGTCGAGAAGTCACAACCGCCTCGGCTGGTCAGCAATCGAGGTCTCCCGGGGGGGCGGAAGCCGTTCTTGCCCGGCGACGGCTAGGCCTAGGGGTTATGGCCGCAAACCCTTATTCCTGCTACGATTGCGCGTCGAAGTTATCCACTTATCCACAGCTTTTTCGCCTCTATCGGGGAACTCGAAAGGTCCGTCCTGACAAGGCTTGGCCAACCTTCGTTCCTGCGGGGGCGAGGCCATGGAAAGGCCGATGCAAAAGGGCAAGGAGGCCTACGCGGGGCAGGTTCTCCACAACCTTTTCCACAGGTGTGGAGAAACTGCGAACGATTCCCAAGAACCAGCTCTGAGGGGCTTTTCCTTGACGCCTGGATGGAGCGCCCGCTATACTAGGGTGCTGTTTGCAGCCCCAAGCCGGAATCTACCGGACCGGGATCACCGTGTTACCGCCGTAGCCCACCAGTGGGCGGGCGTCGGAGGAGTTCGAAGGCATCATGAAGCGGACGTACCAGCCGCACAACCGCCGCCGCAAGCGGGTCCATGGCTTCCTTTCGCGCATGGCGACGAAGAACGGCCGCCGCGTGCTCGCCGCACGCCGCCGCAAGGGGCGCAAGCGCCTCGCCGTTTGATGCGGGCATACGGCAGCCTGCGCCGTACGGCGGACTTCCAGCGGGTCTACCGCCGCGGAGAGCGGGCGGGATCCGAATACCTGGCTGTCTACGCCCTCGCGTTACCTCGCGGGGGCGAGTCGCGTCCCGAGGTTGGCTTCAGCATTGCCAAGAGCGTCGGCTGTGCAGTGGCCCGCAATCGCCTGCGGCGGCGCTGCCGGACGATTCTCGATGCACTGGGGCTGGGCGTGCACAAAGGACGCCGGGTTGTGATCGTGGCGCGACCGGGGGCTGCCGGACTGCCGTATCCCGCGTTGCGGGCGGAGCTAGGCGCAGGGCTGCGTCGCTTAGGGCTGACGTGAAGATCGTTCTCGTGGGGGCGATCCGGCTCTACCAGCGAGTGATCTCCCCGGGCCTGCCCGCGAGCTGCCGGTTTTATCCCTCGTGCTCGGAGTATGCGCGCCAGGCTATCGAGAAGCATGGGCCCGTGCGCGGCACATGGCTGGCCGCGCTGCGACTGTTGCGTTGCGGTCCCTGGCATCCGGGGGGGCCGGACCCCGTTCCCTGATCGCCATACCCGTCCGAGAGCCTCACCCTCGACCCCTCGAAAGGCACATGCGTGCACCCATATCTTGCCATCGCGTTCCCGGATCTCCTGAAGCCCATCGTCGACGTCATGACGGTAGTACTGAAGCAGATCGATGGGGTCACGCACAGCTACGCGCTCTCGCTGCTCATCTTCGCATTGCTCATCACGGTCGTGCTCTGGCCATTGCGCCATCAGCAGTACAAGTCGATGGCGGAGATGCAGGCGCTGGCGCCGCACCTCAAGCGCCTTCAACAGAAGTACAAGGGCGACGCCCCGAAGCTCCAGGCCGAGCAGATGGCGCTCTACAAGGAGCACGGCGTCAATCCGATGGCGGGCTGCCTGCCGCTGCTCATCCAGATGCCCATCCTGTTCAGCCTCTATCGGGCGATCTTCGCCGACAAGGACGCCTTCGGGACGGCGCACTTCCTGTGGATCGGCTCGCCGCTTGCCGCGGCATTCCCGAAGATCGTCGCGACGAGCCTCGCCGCTCCGGACGTGGTGCTGCTGGCACTCTACGTGATCTCGATGTACTTCACGGTGCGCTACAGCTCGCCGGTGACGGATCCGCAGCAGGCCCAACAGCAAAAGATCATGGCGCTCATCTCGCCACTGATGATCGCCTTCGTCGGCCGCGGCTGGCCGTCTGCGCTGATCCTGTACTGGCTGGCCTACAACGTGTTCTCGACTGCCCAGCAGATCTACCTGATGCGTACGCTGAAGCACTCGATCCCACCACCCACGGAGGAGCCGGCCTCCGAATCGAAAGCAGAGCCTTCGAAGCGTCAGCAGAAGCGCGCCGCCAAGTAATAAGGAGCGATCGCGCTCCCGGTAGTGAGTGAGAGAGACATGGACGAAGAGTTTTTCGACGAACCCCAGCCCGCGAATATCCGCGACCGTCAGATCCCCGGCCGTCAGAGCGGCCGCGCCGTTCCGCAGGACGCGGCGCCGGAGGATGACGATCTCCAGCCCGCCGACGTACATCACGTAGCGCTTCCGCAACACGAGCGCGGCGGGCGCCGCAGGAGCTTCGGCGGCGAGCGCCATCGCAGCGGCGGCCGTTTTCAGCAGGCTGAGCCGCACGTGGTCACTCCCAGCGTGGAGCCCGCCGAGGCGAAGCCGGCTCACGAGCTGCTCGAGAAGCTGTTGGAGAAGATGGGCGTGCGCGGCGAGATCGCGTACGTGGCGCGTCCCGAAGCGGAGTACTTCGAAGTGCGCGGACCCGAGCTGGCAAATCTCATCGGCCGCCATGGCAGCACGCTCGAAGCCGTCAACTTGGTCTTCAACAACATCTTGAACCTGGGCGTGAAGAACGATCGCCGCTACTACACCGTTGACGCGGAGGGCTACCGTTCACGGCGCGCCGAGCAGCTCAAGGCGCTGGCCCTGCGCATGCTCGAGCGGGCCGTGCGCGAGCGCAAGCCTCAAGAACTCGATCCGATGATGCCCTCGGAGCGTAAAGTCATCCATCAAGCGCTTGCGAACAACACGTTCGTAACTACTGGATCGATCGGCGAAGAGCCGGAGCGCCGCGTGGTGATCACGCCGGTGGCGGCACCCTAGCCGGGGTATATGGTAGGGGCCCCCAGCACGGGTCCGCAGAGCATGGTCGTAACGAGTTCGGTACTACGTGATGCCCCGGCGGCGCGCGTCCTCGGGGAGACGGTCGTGGCGCTGGCCACGCCTCCGGGACGTGGAGCGATTGCCGTTGTCCGCTGCTCGGGCACGGATGCCCACGTGGTGGCGGCGCGCATCTTTCGACCTGCGACTCCCGGCCCCTTAGAGAGCCGTTTCGTGCGCTTCGGCCATGTGGTCGATGCCGAAGGAGCCGTCATCGACCAGGCGATGGCGCTGTATCTGGCGGCGCCCTCGACCCCTACGGGCGAGGACGTTCTCGAACTTCACGTGCATGGAAGCCCGGTCGTGGTGCGTGAGACGCTCGCTGCGGCGCAGTCCGCCGGGGCCCGCATGGCTCTGCCGGGCGAGTTCACGCGGCGCGCCTTCTTGAACGGCAAGATCGATCTCTCGCAGGCGGACGCCGTGGCCGACTTGATCGAGGCAGAGCACCGCGGAGCCGTGCGCGCCGCCGAGTCGCGTCTGGACGGCACGTTGCGCGACGCGGTGCGCTCGCTGCGCGACCCGCTTGACGCGGCGCTGGAAGAGCTGGCCGCCGCCGTCGACTTTCCCGACGAAGTGCCCGCGCCTGATCCCGCGTCGCTCACTGCACTGGTGGCGGCGTTGCGCGAGGGTGCCGCCGAGTTGCGCGCCTCGTGGGAGATGGGCCGTCTGCTGCGCGAGGGACTCTCCGCGGCCATCGTCGGGCCGCCCAACGCCGGCAAGTCTTCGCTGCTCAACGCGCTGTTGGGCGAGGAACGCGCCCTGGTCTCCGAGACGGCGGGGACGACGCGCGATACGCTCGACGGACAGACGGTCATCGACGGCGTGCTCCTGCGCCTGGTCGACACGGCGGGGATTCGCCATGCCGACGAAGCGATCGAGGCCGCGGGGGTAGAGCGCGCGCAACGCGCCGCTGCGCAGGCCAGCCTCTTGATCGTCGTCCTCGACGGTTCTGTCCCGCTGACACAGGATGCGCTAACGGTGCTCGAGCAGACGCACGGGCGGCGCCGTCTGCTGCTCTTCAACAAAGCCGATGCCGGGGAGACGGGGTGGCAGCAGTGGCTGGCTTCCTCAGGCTCGCGAGAGAGCGAGACGACCATCTTTGGCAGCGTGCTGCGTTCCAGCGACCTCGAGCGCATCAAGTCGGCCCTGGCCTCGCTGGGCTGGGACGACGTGGCGCCGGATCCCGCACGCCCGCATCTGGCCAGTGCGTGGCAGGCGCAAGCCGTGGAGGAGGCGGTCGCCGCCTTCGATCGCGTGCTGGAGACCCTGCATGCCGGCCATCCAGCCGACGTCTGCGTCGGCGACTTGGTAGAGGCCAGTGCCGCGCTCGGCCAGCTCAGCGGCGAGGCCGTTACTGAGCAACTGCTCGAAGCGATCTTCTCGCGCTTCTGCATCGGCAAGTAAGCGCGCGCCATCGCTTTTTCGGAGTCGTGCGTCACGGGGTACCCGCTCCGGGGTCGCTTCGCCCTACATCCATGTAGGGCTCGCTCAAAGCCTCGCTCGCTCCACCATCCGGTTCCGCTCGCTACGTAAACCCCTTCGCGGGTACCCCGTAACGCACGACTCCTTCGCGGGTGCCCCGTGTTGGGCGGCCACTGCGCGCGGGCACCACGGCACGTGGCTCCTGCGCTGGCTAGACGTAGGCGTGCGATTGCCGGAGCGCCATGCCCACGAAGGGGTTTACGTAGCGCGCGCAGTCAGGACGACGGAGCGCGCGAGGCTTTGAGCAAGCCCACAGGATGTGGGCGCAGCGACCCCGGAGTGGGCATGGCGTTGCGGCAACGCACGACGATGGCGCGTTGCGACATCCAGATCCGCGCAAGGTGGTACAATGGTTCGCGGTATGCGGAGTGATGATGCGGGCGTGATCGTGGTGGGAGGCGGTCACGCGGGCGCGGAGGCGGCATTGGCGGCCGCGCGGATGGGCGTGGAAACGCTGCTGGTGACGGGAAATCCCGAGACGATTTGCACGATGCCGTGCAACCCCTCGATCGGCGGTCCCGCGAAGGGGCAGCTCGTGCGCGAGCTGGATGCGCTGGGCGGGGAGATGGCGCGCGCCATCGACGACACCTACCTGCACATCCGCTTTCTCAACGAGAGCCGGGGACCCGCCGTGCGGGCGTTGCGCGCGCAGGCCGACAAGCAGGCATATGCCCGTCGCGTAAGCGCAGCGGTGCATGCCCAGCCGCACTTGACGGTGCTGCAGGGTATGGTCGTGGACTTGGTGGATGCGGCGGGCGCGGTGCGCGGGGTCGTCACCGAGGACGGGCGCCGCTTCCATGCGCCAAGCGTGGTCATTGCCAGCGGCACGTTCCTGGGCGGCAAGATCTTTCGCGGCGACCACGTCGAAGCGGCAGGGCGCTATGGCGAATCGCCGGCGATCGGCCTCTCGGCGGCGCTGGCGCGTCTGGGCTTCACGATGGGACGGCTGAAGACGGGGACGCCGCCACGGGTCGAGATCGCCAGCGTGGATTTCTCGCGCGCCAAGCGCCAAGAGCCCAGCGCCGTTCCGCTGGCCTTCTCGTACCGTTCCACGCCGGCGTTTCCCGGCCCGCAGCTGGCGTGCTGGATCGTCAACACCAGCGAGCGCACGCACGCGCTCGTGCGGGAGAACCTGCATCGCTCACCGCTCTATGGCCTCGACCTAATCAAGGGCATCGGCCCACGCTATTGTCCCTCGATCGAGGACAAGGTCATCAAGTTCGCCCACAATCCCTCCCACCAGATCTTCCTGGAGCCCGAGGGCTGGGAGAGCAACTCGCTTTACATCGGCGGCTTCTCGACGTCGCTGCCTGCCGATGTCCAACTGGCGATGCTGCATACGCTCCCAGGGCTCGAGGACTGCGAGATGCTGCGCCC
>SCQY01000304.1 GCA_004298665.1 bacterium
CGCAACTTGATCCGCTACGGCGGCCTGCGCGCCGACCGCGACGTGCTGCAGTTCGATTGCGCTCTCAGCTACGGGCTGGTGGAGTACCTGCGCACGCTGGAGATGCTAGACGCGCACGGCTGGCCGGCGCAGCGCTGCATCCCGCATGGCGGCCACCAGCTCTCACTGCACATCGCGGCCGGTTTGGGGCTGGGAGGCAACGAGTCCTATCCTGACCTCTTTCAGCCCACAGGCGGGTTTCCCGACGAAGTGCAGGTGATCGATGGCCACGTCACGCTGCCCGAGATTCCAGGCATCGGCTTCGAAGCCAAGGCCGATCTGTTCGCCGTGATGAGCGCGCTGGCGCCGGAGGCCTCCTCGTAGCCCTCGGCGCCGGCGCTCGGCATACGGCCTAAGGGTAGTCCATGTGGCAGACGGCCGACTTCTCGGCGACGGTCTGCTCGATCTGATCGGCCTCCTGACGGTCCTTGACGTCGAAGATATCGTGGCTGTCTTGCGGCGTCCCCTTGGCGCGGATCTGCGCGAACCACATCGGCCACATCAGTTGGTGGTCCGCACCGCGATAGTACGGCGAGCCCTCCCAGAGCCCACGGAAGTGCGCGTTCTCGAGCGTGCGCGCCACTTTGGCGGCATCCGTGGTCTTAGCCTGGCTGATCGCCCAGAGCATGCGGTCCGCCGTCGTGTATCCGAAGCAGACGCGCGCCGTCGGAGGCTCGTTGTACTGCTTGCGGTACGCTTGTACGAACTCGGCGGCGAGAGCGTTGTTCTTGCCGAGCACGAGATCGTTCTTGTAGTACCATTCGATGCCCCAGTAGCCGACGCGGGCCTCCTCGGGAAGCGCCCACATCGTTTCGAGCTCCACTTGCGGCCCCGCCACCGGAAGCTTCTTGAGCAATCCGAACGACGAAGCTTGCTTGAGGAGGTTGACGAGGTCGTTGCCTTGCGGCATCGCCACGAGGACATCCGGCTTCGCTCCCTCGACTTTCGTGAGATAGGAGCTGAAGTCGGTCGTCCCAAGCGGCGTCAGCTCGTTGGCCACGATCTGACCGCCCACTCTCTTGATGACGTCTTGGTAGCCGACGGCCAGCGAATGGCCGTATGCGTAGTCGGGCGTGATCAAGAACCACTTCTTGCCGAAGAGCTTGGCAATCGAATACCCGGTGGCGTGCGTCTCCATCCAGGTGCTGTGACAGGTCCGGAAGGTGTTCCAATGACAGGCCTTGCCGGTCACGTCGTCCGTATGGCCGCCGGAGTCGATGTAGAGGATGTTCATCGCGTGTGCGGCGCTGCTGGCCGAGAGTGCGTCGGCGCTGGAAACGCAGCCGAAGAGGACTTCTGCCTTATCCTGATTGACGAGTTTGCGCGCCTTCTGAACCGTGACGCCGGGGTCGCCTTGGATATCTTCCTTCACGAGCGAAACTTTGCGCCCGAGCACGCCGCCGCGCTTGTTCCAAGCGTCGACAGCGATCTGCGCACCGCGCGTCTCGTTGCGCCCCTCGGTGGCGTAGGTTCCCGTATACTCCTCGAGAACGCCGATCTTCAGCTCATCCGCTGCATCCCCGCGCTGCGGGATGAATGCTGGAAACCCGGCCGAAAGAGCGGCTGCACCGGCAGCGGCGCCTTTGACGAATGTCTCACGTGAAATCGAAGCATGACGCATGATATTGCTCCCTTCGAATGATGAAGCTTTATTACACCCAAGGCGCGTATCGTCCTTAGGCGCAGAACATCCCTGCCGCCGCGCGGCGGCGCCGCGCAGGTTTCCGTCGCATGCAATGCTGCAGGGGCAGGCGGCCGGTTATGCTTGTTTCTCGAGATAGCGCTGGTGGTACTCTTCGGCGCGCCAGAACGTCCCGGCGCTTACGATCTCCGTGACGATCGGCCGTTCGTAACGCCCGGATGCCGCTAGACGGTCGCGTGAGGCGTGGGCAGCGCGCTCTTGCTCCTGAGAACTGGTGAAGATGACCGAGCGATATTGCGTGCCGACGTCGGGCCCTTGCCGGTTCGGCGTCGTCGGGTCGTGCATGGACCAGAAGGCTTCGAGCAGCCGGTCGTACGTAACGTGCTCCGGGTCGAAGGCGACGCGCACGGTCTCGGCGTGCCCGGTCGTATTGGAGCAGACTTCACGATACGTCGGATGCTCCGTCGAGCCGCCGCTGTAGCCGGCTTCTACCTCGAGCACTCCTGGTATGCGCCGAAAGCTCTCCTCCACGCCCCAAAAGCATCCGGCACCAAACATCGCATACTCCACGATCGACGCCCTCCCGTTCATGCTGTACGTGCGCGCCCGCCGCTGGGATGTCCTCGTCGTAGATGGGTATCCTCCTCGTGTCATGGCTGGATCCACGCTGACCGCTTATCGCAAGCGACGTAACTTCAGCCGCAGCCCGGAGCCGCGCGGCGCACGCGCCCGGCAGGCTGGCGCCCGCTTTGTGGTACAGCTCCACCATGCCTCGCATCTGCACTACGACTTCCGCCTGGAGATGGACGGAGTGCTGAAGTCCTGGGCGGTCCCCAAAGGCCCTTCGCTTGATCCCGCGGTAAAGCGTCTGGCGATGCACGTCGAGGATCACCCGCTGGCGTACGGCACGTTCGAAGGACGCATCCCCGAGGGCAGCTACGGCGCCGGCGACGTGATCGTTTGGGACAGCGGCACGTACGAGCTGCTCGAAGGAACGTCGGGGTTAGCCGCCTATCGCCGCGGCAGTTTGAAATTCGCGCTGCACGGAAAGAAGCTGCGCGGCGGATTCGCGCTCGTGAAGATGAAGGGGCGCGACTCCACCGAGAACGCATGGCTGCTGATCAAGGAGCGCGATACGGAGGCGGACCCCGCTTGGCGCGCTACGGCTCATCCCGCCTCGGTGCTCAGCGGGCGCACCCTCGACGACGCGACGGACCCGATGCCGGCGGTCAGCAACCCCGAGAAGATCCTCTTCCCGGACGACGGCATCACCAAGCGCGATCTCGTCGCGTACTATCAGCGCATCGCCCAGCGCATCCTGCCCTACCTGAAGGACCGCCCGCTCATGCTGGAGCGATACCCCAACGGCATCGGCGGCCCATTCTTCTTCGCCAAGGACATGCCGCGAGGCGCCCCGCCATGGCTGACGACGGTGGCGCTCGAGAGCGAGTCGGCCAAGCGTACCATCAACTACGTGGTCTGCAACGACGAGCGTAGCCTGCTGTATCTGGCGAACCTCGCCACGATCACCCTCCACGCCTGGCAGTCGCGGGTGTCGTCGCTCGATTGTCCGGATGTGCTGCTCTTCGATCTCGACCCCATGCCGGGATGTCCGCTGCGGCGCGTCGCACGCGTCGCCCTGAGCGTACGCGACATCGTGGCCTCGGTTGGCCTGTCCTCACGCGTGAAGACGACAGGCGGCAAGGGGCTCCACGTGATCGTCGCGCTCCAGCCGGACGCGCCGTACGCCGTGGTGCGCCGCTTCGCCGGGCTGGTGGGTCACCGCGTCCGCGACGCGCTGCCCGATCAGGTGACGTTTGAGCGCACCATCTCACGGCGCCCGCCGGGCACGGTATATTTCGACGTTGCGCAAGTGGGGCGCGGTAAAACGTTTGCCGCGCCGTACACCGTACGCGCGCGTTCGGGGGCGCCGGTCTCGATGCCGCTCACCTGGGAGCGCGTCGAAGCGTGGCTCAAGAGCCGCAGCGCTGATCCGGCGGCGGCCTTTGCGCAGTGGCGGATAGCGAACGCCGCCGACTCCCCCGACCCCTGGCAATCGTCATACGGGAAGCCGCAGCGGCTCGAGCCCGCATTCGAGCGCGCGCGAAATGAATGGAGGAACGGCTAATCATGGCGCACGCGATCTGGAGTGGTACGATCAACTTCGGACTGGTTACGATCCCCATACAGCTCTTCACGGCAATCCGGTCCAACGAGCTGCGCTTCCACTACCTCCACGACCGGGACGGCGGGCGCCTCAGCAACGTGCGCGTCTGCGAGACATGCGGCAAGCCGGTCGAATGGGAACACGTCGTGCGCGGCTTCGAATACGAGAAAGGGCAGCACGTCGTGCTGACCGACGACGACTTCAAGCGCGTCGATGTGGAAGCCACACAGTCGATCGACATCATGGAGTTCGTCGAGTCCACGGAAATCGACCCGATGCTCTTCGAGACGCCGTACTATCTGGTTCCGGAGAAAAAAGGACGGCATGCCTACGCGCTGCTGCGCGATGTCCTGGGAAAGAGCACCAAGGTCGGCATCGCGCGCGTGGTCATCCGGACGCGCGAGCATCTCGCGGCCGTCCGCCCGCGCGAGAACGCGCTGCTCCTCGAGCTGATGCACTTCGCCGACGAGCTGGCAAGTTCAGCGGAGTTCGACTTTCCGGCCAAGACGGAGAAGGCGAGCGCCGGGGAAGTGAAGTCGGCGACGATGCTGGTCGACGCGATGACCGCCAAGTTCGACCCCGCCGCCTTCAAGGACACCTACCGCGAGGAGCTGATGGCGCTGATCGAGGCGCGCGCGCACGGTCAGCAGGTGAAAAAGCGTGTTACCAAACCGCGGCGTCCGACAAACGTGATCGATCTCCGTGACATGCTGGACGAGAGTCTCGCGCAGACGCGCAAACAGCGGCGGAAGGTTCCGAAGCGAACGCGCGTAGCTTAAGGCGCCGACGAATGGCAGGGCGCAACGAGGCCGAGTATCTCGGTTTTCTCGTGCAGGCCGGCGAGATTCTGGGGAGATCTTTCGACTATCACGAGACGCTACGCAATGTCTGCGTGGCGGCGGTGGAGACGGTAGCCGACGTTTGCCTTCTAGACCTTGGTAAACCCGGAAACCTCGAGTTGGTCGCGTTTGCGCATCGCGACCCGCGGTTTTCGGAGGACCTTCGCAGCGCAGAAGCGTTCCAAGCTCAGGATGGATCGCATCACCCAGTTCTCGACGTGATCAAGACGGGTAAGCCAGTGCTCGTTTCCGACGTCGACGAGTCATATATTCAATCGCATGTGTCGAACGAACAACGTGCGACGTTCATGCGGCGAATGGCTTACCGCTCGATGATTATCGTGCCGGTCGTATCCCGCTTGCAGGGCATTTTGGGCGCCCTCACGTTGGTCCGGACTGCATCGAGCCGCAAACGCTACGACGAGAGGGCACTGATGTTCGCCGGCGACTTGGGCGTACGCTGCGGCGTAGCTATTTCCAAGGCACAATTGTACTCTCAGACGATCGAGCTCGCGCTACGTCTGCAACGCGCCGCGCTTCCGAGAGCGCTGCCGGTGATCCCTGGCATGTCGCTCGACGCGTACTACGAGCCTGCGAGCCGTGAGATCATGGTCGGCGGTGACTGGTACGACGCCTTCAACCTTCCCGATGGCCGCGTCGGGATCTCGATCGGCGACGTCGCAGGCCACGGCGTCGAAGCCGCGACGTTCATGGGGCAGCTGCGCGATGCGTTGCGTACGGCACTCTACGGCGACCCGAATGTCGTTCGCGCGCTCGCCATCGCGGACTATCTCGTTACGGAGGAGTTTCCGGACGGACGATACGCCACCGCGATGCTGTCGATTCTCGACCCCCAGCGGTTGACGCTGCTCTCCGCCGCAGCAGGCCACCCGGGTCCACTCGTGTGGGATCCGCAGGAGAAGGCGGTGTCCAATCCGTTCCAAGAGCACGGCTTGCCACTGGGGCTTCGCCGGCTTGGAGAGTCACCGTACGTCATGCGGGAAATCACATTGAAGCGAGGGTCCGCCGTTGTCTTCTTCACGGACGGACTTGTCGAGTGGCAACGCGATTACTTGCGCGGTGAACGCTCGCTTGCGGAGGCACTGGCGCGCCGCGAGCTACGTGAGGCTGCAAACCCAGCGATCGCTATTCGGTATGAGATCGTCCGCGGGGCGCATCAGGACGATATCGCCGTGTTGACGCTGCGCGTCGATGGCGAGTAGGGTCGCTCGGCACCTCGTGCCGTACGTCACGCGGCTGCTTGTCGGAACGTATACCGACGAAGGCAGGCTGGCGGATGCTGCCGCCGTGCGTCCATTCCGCGAAGCGCACCTCCGCCACTAGTTGCGGTTTCACCCAGTGCGCAGCCGTAGCGGTCGACGGCGCCTTGTCGAAGGGGGCGCTCGTCGTCTCGATTGCCTTGAGGCGTTGGGAGAGACTGCGTAGGAAGGTTTCGTCGAAGCCGGTACCCACGCTGCCGACGTACCTCAGCCGCGCGCCGTCGTCGTAGACGCCAAGCAGCAGCGCTCCGAAGCCCTGGCGGCTGCCGCGCGGCTCGGTCCAGCCGCCGATCACGAACTCCTGGCGCTGATGCACTTTGATCTTGAGCCAGTCACGCGAGCGCTTCCCCACGTAACGCGAGCCGAGGCGCTTGGCCATGATGCCTTCGAGCCCGGTGCGCTCGGCGGCGGCAAACGCCGCGCAACCTTCGCCGCGTACGTCTTTGGAGAAGGCAAGCACACTATCGTGCGCGACGATCGCCGCCTTCAGGATCTCGCGCCGCTGCTCGAGAGGAAGGCCCCTCACATCCTTGCCGCGATGCTCCATGACGTCGAAGACGACATAGTGCACGGGGACCGCCTCGATCTCTCGTGGGGTCGGTCTCAGACGATTGATGCGCGCCTGGAGGCGCTGGAACGACGATCGCCCATGCTGATCTAGCGTTACGACCTCGCCGTCGACCGTGATGGGCAGTCCCGAAAACGCGCGCCTGAGCACGCCCAGCTCGGGAAACGTCCCGGTCAGGTCCTGACCCGTCCGGGAGACCAGCGTCATACCAGCGCGGCTGTCGATATGGCAGGTCGCGCGGACGCCGTCCCACTTCGTCTCGAAGATCCACTCGGGATGATCGAACGGCTCGTCCACCAGCGTGGCGAGCATGACTTTGGGCGACTCCATCGCTCCCCTTCTTCCCGCGCGGCCGAACGTCGCTCCGGCGAGCTGACGGACGCTTAGTATCGCAGAAGGCGGAACGAAGTCTCCCTCTTCAATGAACGCAAGACGCCTGCTGTCGATCGGCACAATGGCCGCCATGCTCGGCAGCTGCTCGCATGCGCCGCACGAACGGACGGCAGTGCAGGCCGCGGCGAGTCCGCCGGCACATAAGGCCGCCGCCACGACCGGGCTGCCCGCTGTGCTCGCGCTCGATCGCCTGCCGAAGATGCACGGCGGATTCAGCGTCGACGAGGAGCGCGCCGCCGTGGGATTCATCGGCCCCGATCGCAGCATGATCGTTGCAGCGCCCATGAGCGCCGGGGGAGGTGCCGGCGCACTCGACGTTGGGCTCTTTCGCGTCACCGATGGTCAGCCCGTCTTCCTCAGCGACCTTTCGGTCAACGGCGGCGTCGAAAGCGTACGCATCGACGGCGGACGCCTCTTCGTAATCAGCGCGGCCTACCGCGGGTCGGATCGGCTGTGCTGTCCAAGCGGCATCCGAACCTGGACGTACGGCATCATCCGCGGGGCACCCGTGCTGCTGCAGAGCAACGTGACCTGGAGATCACCAGCCGTTACCGCGACCGTGCAAGCCGCGCCGCAGCGCGTCCCAGCAACACAGCCGCCCCCGATCGCGGCCGCTACACGGACACCGTTGCTCCGCTCAACTGCACCACACGAATCCCCGGCCCCGCCGCTACCTTCGACCCTACCTGCTCCCGCAGGGAGCGATTGCACACCGGCGACGATCTACGCCGTCGCTGCCGACGGCTCCACGATCGACACGACGGACGGCTCCGTCTACTCCGTCGCCCCCGCGGAGCTCACGATCTCTCAACAGTGGTCGCGCGGCCAAAGCGTGCTAGTCTGTGCCAACGAGCTCATCAACGAGGACCGTGCAGGCCAGCGCGTCGGCGTGCACAGTAATTCAACTATCTAGCGAACAGAGACTGGAGCACGAAGAGGACGTTTTCCTTACGTTCCGCTAGCCGGCGATAGAAATACCCCGACCAATGCGTCCCGAACGGTACGTACACGCGAACTCGGTAGCCTTCCCTGGCAAGACGCCTCTGCGTCTCCGGACGAATCCCATACAGGAGCTGAAATTCAAAATGGTCCTTGGCAACCCCGCAATCTGTTGCCATGCTCTTTACGGCATCGATCAGCGAGAGGTCGTGAGTGGCTATGGCGGGATAGCAGCCGCGCACGAGGAGCTTTTGCGCACAAGACAAGAACTGCCGGCGAATGTCGGGCATCCGCTGGTATGCGAGCGCGGCAGATTCCTTATACGCCCCCTTCACGAGCCGGACACGGGCTCCCAGGTCGATTGCGCGGTCGATGTCTTGCTCGGTACGGCGCAGATAGGCCTGTAACACGATACCGACATTCCGATGCACCGGATAGACACGGCCGAACACACGCAATGTCGCGTCAACGACATTGCTGCTCTCCATATCGATGCGAACAAATGGATCCGAATTGCGTGATGCGCATTTAGCGATCTCTACGAGGTTTCGTTCGGCGACCTCCTCGTCGATCGAGAGGCCCAACGCTGTGAGCTTTACCGAGAGGTTGGCATCGACCCCGGCTTGGGCGATCGCCTCGAGGGTCTGCAGCGCATGGCGACATGCTGTTTGCGCCTCCTTCGCCTCGAACACATCCTCGCCAAGGTAGTCCAGCGTGACAGCGAGCCCGTCGGCATTCAAACGTTGCACGACCTGGATAGCGGCGTCTTCGGTCTCTCCGGCGACAAAACGCTTCGCGAGAAAAAAATACCGCTCTTGAAAGCGAGGGTTCGCTATTGCGCGCTCAACTAATGTCATCCTTGATTCTTTCCGCGTATCGCCCCGGTCAGGAGGCGAAGTCTTACGCTCCCCCACCGAGATACAATCGCCGTACCTCGGGATCATGAAGTACCATGCGTGCCGGGCCCTCGAGGCGGTTGACGCCATCGGCTAGGACATAGGCTCGATCTGAGATTTCTAGGGCCTTGGCGGCGTTCTGCTCCACGAGCACGATCGAGACGCCGTCGTCCGCGATGCTGTGAATTCTGCCGAAGAGATCGTCGACGGCAGCCGGCGACAGCCCGGCGCTTGGTTCGTCCAAGAGGAGTACCGAAGGCGATCCCAACAACGCCCGCCCGATAGCCACCATCTGCTGTTCGCCGCCGCTCATCCTCCCGGCGATCTGCCGCCGCCGCTCCGCCAAGCGAGGAAAGTACGTGAAGACGCGCTCCAGCGCGCTGGAGACGTCCGACGCGGGCTTAGCAAACACGCCCATCTCGAGGTTCTCCATGACGCTCATCGTGGCGAAGACGCCGCGAACCTGCGGGACGTAGCACATCCCTGCCATCAGACGCTCGCGCGCCCTCGCCCGCGTGACGTCGATTCCTGAAAGCCGAATCGTACCGCTCTTGGCCGGGAGCAGACCGCACAGCGTCTTCAACAGGGTCGACTTTCCCGATCCATTCGGACCGAGTATCGTCACGAACTCCCCGCCGGCCACGCTGATCGAGACGCCGTGTAGGATATCCATCTCTCTGTATCCTGCTACGACTGCGTCACCCACAAGGCGTGCCGTACCCTCCACGGCAATGCCCATCGCGCTCACGGCGGACTCCCCAAATACGCCGCCAATACGCGTTCGTCGCGCTGAATGGAGTCCGGCGTTCCCTCGCACATCACGGCACCCCGATCCAGTACGACAACGTGGCCGCACAGGCGCATTACGACGTTCATATTATGTTCGATGATCACGACGGTGACGCCGCCGTTGTGCAGCACCCGAATCACCTCCATGAGATCGTTGATGAGGCTCGGGTTCACGCCGGCCGTAGGCTCGTCCAACAGGGCTACCTTCGGGTTGCACATCATACAGCGGGCAATTTCCAACAGTTTCTTCTGCCCGCCCGAGAGGTCGGCTGCGCGGTGCTGCGCATGGTGCTCTAAACCGACGGTACGTAATACCGCGATTGCGCGCTCCTCGATCTCATGCTCTTCCTTCCGCACACGACGGCCGCCGAACGGCAAGAGCCCGGCCAGACTCTCTCCGAACTGCGAACGCGGGACCACCATGAGATTCTCGAGTACGCTCAGCTCCCGCAGCTCATGCGGAGTCTGGAACGTTCGAATGATCCCTAACCGCGCCACCCGATGTGCCGGCAATCCGTCGATGCGCCGCCCCTTGAACCAGATCTCTCCTCCGTCCGAGCGCAAGAACCCGCTAATCATCGAGAAGACCGTGCTCTTTCCGGCACCGTTTGGGCCGATCAGCCCGGTAATCGAGCCGCCGGCGATACGCAGGTTACAGTCGCTGATCGCTTGCATCCCGCCGAAGCGCTTCACAAGGTGACGAGTCTCCAGCTCCGGCATGGACACGTTCAACAGTTCGGTGGTCATGATTCAACCATCGTGCGATACCGAGCGAGAACCACCAGCATCAATACAGCGCCCATGACAATGATGCGAAATGCGGCGATCTGGACGCCCGTACCGAACGGGATATAGTCCTTGATGAAATCAGAGCCCTCGAGGAGAATTGACACGAAGACCGCGCCAAGCAACGTGCCGAAATTGCTGCCGCGTTTGCCGATCAGCACGGCAACCAGCACGTAGATGCTGACCGAGGCGGTGAACATCTCCGGTGCGATGAACGTCAGATAGGCTGCGTAGAAGGCACCGGCCGCGCCGGCCATCGCCGCTCCTAGACTAAAGGCCTCGACCTTGAAGGCCAACACCGATTTCCCAATCGACGCCACTACCGACTCGTCATCCCGGATGGCGCGCAGCAAGCGTCCCAGCGGCGCTCCCCTCAGACGCTCGTTAAAGAGGAAGACGGCGGCTAGTGCCGCAAGCGTAAGAAGCGCGAAGAGCAACGGATAGTTGGCGCCGGCCACCCCGTGCAACGGCTGAGGGATGGCATTGATGCCGTTCGGGCCATTACCGATCTCTTTTTCGTTCAGCAGAATCAACCGGACAAGCTCGGCAAAGCCTAACGTGACGATGGCAAGGTAGTCTTCACGCAAGTGCGGCGTGATGAGCGCCACGAGCGCACCGAGCACTGCGGCAAGCGCGGCGGCAGCGAGAATCGCCCAGAGGAATGGCACATTGGCCCGTGTGAGGATCGCGGCGGTGTAGGCGCCGGTGGCAAAAAACGCAACCTGACCGAGGTTGACCAGCCCGGCCTGCCCCCACTGTAAGTTCAAGCCCAGGCTCACCATTGCGTAGATGGCAGTAAAGGTGACAATGGCAATCAAGAAATCAAGCATCTGCCTAGTCCCTAGGGGCGCTCGCCAAGGATGCCCGTTGGCCGGACGATCAAGATCAATGCGAGGACCACGAACGCCACCGCAGACTTGTACGACGATTGGACGAAGAGCAAGCTATACTCGCCGGCCAGCCCGATGATCAACGCGGCGATCCCCGCGCCCATGACGTTCCCTAGTCCACCAAGGATAGCGATCGCAAATGCAGGCAGCAAGCTGTCCCAACCCATCAGCGGGGTCAACACGCTTTGCAGTCCCAGGAGTACGCCCCCGATCGCCGCTAGGAAGCCGGCCATGAATGTTACCCCGGCGTACACGGGCTCCGGTTCGACACCGGAGACCAATGCCAGGTCGGGATTATCCGCGAGCGCACGCACAGCTTTTCCAAAGCGCGTACGCATCAGCACCACGTAGGCGGCTCCGAGCGTAACAGCGGAGACAACGATACTGATCAGCTGGTACGGCGTGACGGAGAAGCCCCACAACTGGTATGGGCGCGCGAGCGGCACGTTCAACTGCCACGAGCCGTTGCCCCAGATGATACGCACGACGTTCTGCAAGATCAACATCAGCCCCAGCGAGAGCAGAATCGGGGGCAAGATCCCGGCGCGCCGAACGGCGCGAAAGGCTGTCTGGTCGACGGCCAGCGAGATCACGCCTGCGGCCAGCGCCGCCGCCAACGCGGCAAGCGGCAGGGGCATCCCTAGCGCCGCACTCAGCACGAGCGCAAGGTAGCCCCCAACCGTCATGAACTCTCCGAGGGCGAAATTCGGGTAGCGCATGACGCCGTAGATGAGCGAAATACCGGCAGCAGTCGGGGCCAAGGCACTGGCGACGACGATCGCCGAGACGAAGTACTGACGAACGAGCTCCAGCATCCAGCCTTCTTTTCCTACCTCTGTTTAGAAGTGTACGTTAGAAGTGTACGCCTTTGACCAGCTGTACCGGCGCTATCTTGCCGTCTCGTACTTCGGCAACGCGGAAATTCGCCGTCGTGATGTTTCCATCGGCATCGAAATCGATTGATCCCGAAGCACCCTCGTAGTTGACCTTCCGCCCCCTACGCAGGAGCGGAGCCGCTTCGGCAAACGAACTTACCCGCGCTCCGGGAGGGCCTGAGACAGCGCGCAGCATGCGATTGATAGCGTCGCCCCTCGCCGACTTCGCCGCCTCGATCGCGAGTGCCACCAGCTGAATTTGGTCCCAAGCCTGTGCCGCGAACGAATAGTACTCGCTGCCGCCCAAAGCCGAGGCAACCCGCCGATACGAAGGCGAACCTTCGGAGACGCCCTCCTGCACCAGAAGGAGTCCCTCTGCAGCCGGCCCGGCATTCTTGATCAGCGTCTCCGACACGGAGAAGCCCGGGACGAGGAACTTCTCGTGGAGCCCGTTCTCATAGGCCGAACGCAGAATCCCCGTGACGTCGGGCTCGTAGCCCGAGATCAGGATACAGTCCGGATTCCCCTGCGACGCCTTTAACGTCTCGCTGCGAAATGTCGTCTGACTTTGGTTGTAGGTGTCGAAGCTCAAGACCGTGCCGCCGCGGGCTTCGAAGGCTCGTCTGAAGCTGCCAACCGTGGTCGCCGTAAACGGCACGTTCAGTCCCAGGACGGCCATGCGCTTCCAGCCGCGTTCCAATGCGAACTCCGCGTACGCGCGCCCGAAGAGGGTGTCGTCGGGTTCTGTGCGATAGACATAGCCCTGCTTCTGGACCGTCGTGATCTTACTAGCACCGGAGGTGCTCATCTCTACGACCCTGCTGGCCTGACACACGGGGGCTACCGCGAGCGTCACGCCGCTGGCCCAGGTTCCGATCACCGCGACGACCTTGTTCACCTCGATCAGCTTTTTTGCCGCGCGAACCGCCGCGTCGGGATCTGTTTGATCGTCCTCTTCGTATAGGCGAATCTTTCGGCCCAGCGGGCCGCCTGCTGCATTGATCTGTCCGACCGCGGCACGCACCGCTTTCAACATGTTCTGTCCGAAAAGACCGCCCGCCCCCGTCAACGGCATCAGGGTGCCTACCGGGATCTCCGGACCAGCTGCCAACGCGGCGATGGGCCCCGCCCCCGCCGTCACTGTTAGGCCTAAGCCGGCCGCGGCTAAGGCCGTGAAGCGCCGGCGGCTGATTGGGTTCGTTGAGTCCTCATGCGATTCCATTTCTGTCGCCTCCTGTCACGCTCGCGCGTAAGCGATGTCTCTAGGAAACTCGGTGATGCACCGGGCACCGTTATCGGTGACGATCAGGACGTCGGAGTGGCGGAATCCGCCGAGGTTCGGGACATAGACGCCTGGCTCAACGGAGTTGGCCATGTTAGGCTGGAGCCGGCCCGCGTTGTAAGCGCGCAACTCACCGCCTTCCTCGCGAGATGCCGCGCCGATCATGATGCCGTGTGCGTGGCCAGCACCGTGGCGAATGTACGCTCCATAGTTGCGCTTCTCGAGCATGCGACGCGTAAGGACGTCGATCTCACCCATACTTACGCCGGGCCGCACCGCCTCCTTACCGGCATCGAATGCCTCATTGACGGCGTCGAGCGCGCTCTGCTGCTCTGCCGTCGCGGCCCCGAAGACGAAGGTTCGCTCCAACTCCACACAATAGCCCCATATCGTCGGAAAGACGTTGAGCGCCACCAGATCGCCTCGTCGCAACCGCTTCCCCGTAGGATGGAGGTGTGGTGTGAGCGTGTGCTCCCCAAACTGCGCGTAGGCATAGGTGCTCGTAGCCCCTCCGGGCGAAAGCGCTGCCAAGGCTCGGTCCATTTCCGCCACGGCATAGCCGGCGACGGTGAGTTCGGGGACGTTGTCAGTAAGCGCCTGAAGGAAAGCATTCGCGCCGATCTTCGCCACGGTGCCGCCCAACTCAAGGATCTCGATCTCTTCCGCTGACTTGATCAACCGCAAACCCGCGATGATCTCCCCGACGTCGACGAACGTTGCCTTGGGCAAAGAGGCACGCAGTGCCTCATAGAGCGCGAGGGTCATTGCTGAGCGCTCGATGCCAAAGCGAATGGCGGCGTCGCGCATGCCGCCCACGGCGCTCATGACGTGATGCAAACAGGCGTCGACAGAGCGCTCGTCGTCCGCGTAACTAATGACGCGAGAAATGGCGCTGTACGCTGCCATGTTCTCTGTCTCGATCGAGGCTCCGACAATCGACGATCCCGCCGAGGGGTCCACCACTACCCACATCGGCCTCCCCCATTCCGAGAGCAGCGGAACGCCAGAGAAATAGTACACGTTGTCAGCGGTATGTACGAGCGCAACATTGATGTGCCGCTCCTCCAACGCTGCGTCGAACGCGGTAAGCCGCCGTCTCATTTCTGCAGGCGAAAATATACCCATCAGTCAACTCATCCTTAGGTGCGCGATGTGTTGACTCAAGTCTAACGGTTCGACGCGTTAGACACCATGTTCGAATCTACAAAATCGTATCGGTTCGGTTCGTAGCGGCGTCCAAGAGGTGGACGGCGAACTGAAGGCGGAAGCGCATCTCCGGATCGTCGAACGACTTCTCCATGAGCTGGCTTGCGCGATCCAGTCGATAACGAACCGTGTTCGCGTGGACGACGAGCCGCTGTGCTGTCTCGCGAATCTGAAATCCGCAACGCACGTAGCTCAGCAGCGTCTCCCTCAGCAGTTCGCCGTGTTTGTCTGCCACAATCGGCGCAAAAAGACGGTGGAGAAAGAGCCGCCGCGCCTCCTCGTCGCCAAGGATTACGCGCGGGAAAACCATGTCGTCGAAGTGACGGACCTCTCCACGCTGTCGATAGGGCAGCAACTGCTGGGCTTCGCGGTAACTCTCCACGATTCCGGCGAGACCTTGGTGTGCGCGACCAACGATCACCGCTAGATCCGCATGCTTCTGTCGTCGCTGGACATCTTCAACTCGCCCCTCGGGCACCACCACAGCTACCTGATTATGCGCCACGCTAATCAACGGGGACAGGTGCAGCTCTTCCATTCGCTGGCGCAGTTGCTGCACCAAGCGCTCGCGCCGCAGAAAAGCATCGCGGTTGATCGGCAGCGATTCCTCCAAGACGAAGAGGGATACCGCGTAGACGCCCTCCGGCTCGAAGCCGATGAGTCGAGCACGCTCGAGCGCCTGAGGGGTGGGATCGAACGTCCCTTCTAGGAGGGCAGCGACGAACGCGTTCCCCAAGCGGGCCTCCAACACGGAGAGCTCGCGCTGATGGGCGATCTTCAGCGCCGCGACGAGGGCAGCATGCTCTGCCGCCCGATGCTCCAGGTCGCTCAACGGCGCCTCGACATCGACGATGCGGACTGCGCCCACCACGCGGCCGCCAATCCGGATCGGGCTACTGAAACCGCTACCTTGCGCCTTCGCATCGTTTCCGCTCTGTACAGAGCGCGAGGATGCGATCGTGCGTCCCTCCGCGTCTTCGAACTCGACGCTCCGATTGATCAGCTGCCCAACGGTCCGCGCGAGCTCTGCTAGGGTTGCGCCTTCGGAGGCTGCACTCGTCAGCTCGCGGTGTATCCTCTCCGAGCGCTCGATAACGCGGTACTGCTCGGCAAGAATCGAACGGTGGACATCCTCGACAATCTCGGCGAACGGCACTTCCCACGGAATCTCCAACAACGTCAGGCCGAGGCCGTCGGCGATGGCGCGCGTCTGGTCTGGGAAGCGGTCGAAGAAATGCGGCACCGCCAAGCCAAGGCCGATCAAACCGCGACCGGCCAGCAATTCCAGCTGCCGCTCTTGTTGCTCGGCCTCGCGCGGCCAGGCATATCCAGTGGTGAGCAGCACCTGGCCCGCTGTCACGTAGAGGCTCGGATCCGGGATATCGATGGCGTGGATGCCGCGGATATCGCGTTCCAAGCCGGGCGCTCCAGCGACCACGCACGTTCCCGCCAAGGAGGGCAGTTCAAGAACCTCGCGCAGTTTCATCTGACGAGAGGCCATTTCCCAAGCAGTACAATTATCCTTGCCGGGCCTCACCGCCATCTGGCGCCTCGCGGCGCCTAACTTCGCGCGGCAACGCGCGGATACGATCCCGACACCGTGATGGGAGTAATTCGTCGTGACACTTGGAAGCGGCGCCCCGTAGGGGCGGGAAGCGCCACGGGTCGCTCGAAGATTCGCTGGGCAGGAGGCGATTCGAGACGATGAGCGAGCAGTCCGACAAGACATTCACGCTTCCGCCAAATCTCCCGCGTCCCACGGACGACGGTGGTGCGCGCCACCTTCCGGGCATGAGACTTCCGGAGGTGGAACTGCCATC
>SCQY01000305.1 GCA_004298665.1 bacterium
AACATCTGGCGCTGCAAGCCCATCAGGTCTGCCAGGTTGTGCCCCAAGGTGAAGTACGGAATATAGGAGAGAACGTAGACCGCTGCGCCAACGAGCAGGATCGCCGCATAGACCACGTCGAGCGGAATGCCGCGCGGATTTCCCCATTGAGCGGGCCGGCACCACCAGCGCTGCGAGGCGATGATCGCCAGCCCCATCAGCACCCAGCCTAGCGTGAAGAAGCCATTCCACTTACTGTCGATCACGCACGCCAGCGAGAGTGCGAGGAGCCACATCCACAGCGTCGCATGGCCGGAGCGCACACGCAGCGAGCCCGGCTCGATCGCCAGCGTGCCGCCGGGCGCAAAACACGCCTCCCCCTCGTTCGTCCGGTAACGCTCGCTGCCGTCGCCGGCGAAGCTGACTTCGAGCCCTTCGCGCCGGTATGCGGCGCCCTTCTTGCCGCCGCCATCGGCGGCCGCCTGGACGCGCACGTCTTTTCCGGCCACTTCCACGGTACTTCCGTCGGCGTAGCACGCGATCAGGCGTCCGCTACCGCGGAGCCGCGGGAGCAGGAGGCGAACGATCAGGTACGCCGCCGTCGAGAAGACGACGAAGATCGCGACGCGCGCCGCTGTGTCGTCGGGGCGTCCGTCGCCGTACACGATGGGCGGCCGCGCGAGCGCCCACTGCGCCGCCAATCCCACGGCCGCCGCGGCGGCGACCCCGGCGCTCAGCGTCGCCTGCCAGCCATCGCGCAGCCGCTCGACGACGCGAATCTGTGCCGCGATCACGTAGCGATAGGCGCAGTAGAGCGACGCCAGCGAGAAGAACGCGACGGTGATCTCCGGCGTCGCGATGCGTGACTGAACGAGGTGGAAGCCGCTGAGGATCAGCAGGCCCGATGCCACGATGGCGAACGGCGTCGAGCCCAGCAGACGCTTGGCGAAAGCGTAGAGGAGGGGCACGGTCAGGCTGCCCATGAACGCCGATGCCAGGCGCCAGCCGTAGCTGGTGAAGCCGCTGGGATAACCTCCGTTGAAGACGATCCCGAGCGCGATCAGCAGCTTGGTGAGCGGGGGATGCGTCCACTCGAAGACGTCCTTGTGCTGGAGATACTCCTTGGCCGTACGCGCATAGTAGATCTCGTCGAAGATCTGGACCTTGGGATGGGCGATGTCGATCATCGCAACGATGTAACAGAGGACGCCCAAGCCGATCGCGATCAACCAGTCCTGGCGCGTCAGCGCCGCCGTCCCCTCCACTGGAGAGAACCAGGCGCGCATGCGCATGCTGAAGCGTTGCAAGAGTTTGGCTCCGTTGGCTTCCGCCGCCGGCTGCTCCTCGCCGCCGAGATAGACGTACGCCAGATAGGCGAAGAGCAGCACGTTGGCTAGCGCCGCGGGGTGGCTCACAAGCGGCATCAAGTTGGTGGGATCGACGTTCGGGACGTGTTTCTGCACGACGTTGAGATATGCATACGAATAGAGCAAGTTGGCGAAGAACGTCGCCGAGAGTATCAACGCCGCCGTCAGATAGCGGCGCCCCAGCGGCACCATCAGCACGGCGATCGCGAACGCGTTGTAGATGTAGCGCTCGTGCATGCGCGTGGCAAAGAGAAAGAGCGCCAGCGAGATCAGCAGCGCCGCTTCCAGGAAGGCGCGCTCATCACGCCGCTGCAGGAAGCGCCAGAGCACCATGGCCGATGCCGCCAGCACCAGCAGCACGCCCCACGCCGACTGCGGCAGGAAAGCCACCCACTGGCTATCCGGCTGCCAGAAGTTGCGCGCCACCGCGTAGATGTTGAAGGCATTGATCGAACTGTACGGATAGACCGACGTGCCGTGGACGTAGCGGTCGAAAAGCCAGCTCAAGGTCGAAAGCGGATTCAGCGGTGCGGGAGCAAACGGCGCCGCGATCGCATAGCCCGCCGCCACCGCCGCCAACGGTCCTAACACCAGGCGCGGCGTGAGGCGCGGAGCGCCATCGCGCACAACGTCGTACGCCAGTAGGAGTGGTGCGAGCACGAACGCCTGCGGTTTGATCAAGACGGCAACGGCGAGCAGCGCCCAGGCCCAAAGCGACCGCCGGCGCAACGCCGCCAACAGCGCCCCCAGGGTGAAGAGCGCAGAGACGGCGTCCACTTGTCCCCAGTAGGCGGAGACGTAGATCGCCGCCGGATTGAACGCGAAGAGGGCTGCCGCGCCGAGCGCGAGACGGCGCCCGGCAAAGCGCAGCGCGGCGGCGTAGATCACAACGGCACAGCCGAGGTCGGCGAAGATGCCGGGGAGTTTGATCAGATCGCGCAGGACGTAGTAGCCGGCGCTCGCATCCGAAACATGGAGCACGTGGTAGAGCCACCCCGTCGCCGCCAGCACCCAGAGATAGCCGGGCGGGTAGTCGACGAAACTCGTGGCGTGGTAGAACGCGCGGATGCCGTGATCGTAGAGCGTGAGCGCCCAACTCTCGAACGAGGCGATATCGTTCGCATAGCCCTCGGCGGGCAGGAAGAGCAGACGCACCGCTAGAGCGAGTGCCAAGATGCCGAGCAGCGGCAACGCCTCGCGCACGGCGGCGCTCTCCGCGCGGCGTGCCGCCAGCGGTTTCATGCGCTCCGGCGCCCCCCCCGCGCCAAGAACCGGCGTACCCCGCCGCCGACGTCGAGACCGCGCTCACGCGCGATCACCTCCGCTTCGCCGAGGTAGCGGTCGAGGGCCGCCTCGGCGGCCTCCCGCGCCCCGGCGCGCTCCAGCGCGAGGCGCGCAACCTCGGCCTGCTCGTCGTTGAGTCCGCCGCCGCCGCGGTAGAGGCGAGCCGCCTCTTGCGCGCCGGAGGCAATTCCCCAGACGACGGGATAGGTCCACTTGCGCTTGCGCAGATCGGCCAGGCTGGGCTTCCCCGTCTCCTCGGAGCGGCCCCAGATTCCCAAGAGATCATCTTGAATCTGGAAGGCCAGCCCGTAGAGTTGCGCCAGCTCGCCATAAGCGTGCGCACGCGGCTCGCCCGCACCGGCCGCCACGGCACCCATCTGCGCCGTTGCGCGGAAGAGCGCCGCCGTTTTCCCTTCGATCATCCGCAGATAGGCGTTGAGATCGACCGAGCGCGCTTTCTCGAACGCCATATCCAGCGCTTGACCAGCGCACATCTCGAGTTGCGCCTCGTGCAGCAGGCGCAGCGCAGCGATGACGCGCTCCGCGGGGAGTTGTGCCGTGTTCTCGAGCAACGCGAGATAGGCCATCGAGCAGAGCGCATCGCCGGCGTTGACGCCGTGGGCAACGCCGTAACGCGACCAGACCGTCGTCCGGCCGTGGCGCACCTGATCACCGTCCTCGATGTCGTCGTGGATGAGCGAGAAGTTGTGCAGCAGCTCGACGGCGATCGCCGCGTCGAAGGCCGCCTCGATGCTTGCGCCCTCCGCTTGCGCCACCAGCAGGCAAAGCTGCGGGCGCAGGCGTTTGCCGTGCCGTCCCTCGTCGGCGAAGCCGAAGTGGTAGGCCACCATCTCGTAGACGGGAGAGTCGCCCGCAAAGCGCGAGATCCAGCGCTCTAGACGCTCCTCGAATATCGCCAGCACCGGCTGCGAAACGCTCATCGACTCGGCATCACCCTTCCCGCAGCGCCTTGATGCGCACCAGAACCTCGCTGCTGAAGGCTGCCAGCTCCTCGCGCGTCGCCTTGGAGCCGGCGGCCCGGAACGTCATCGGCTCGCCGAAGCGTACGCGAATCTTCGCTAAGCGTGACGCACGGTTGGTGCCCAGGATCGCAGCAGGGATCACGCGCGCGTGAGATAGGTAAGCCAGCAGTGCCACTCCGGCCTGCGCCGGGCGGTCCTCGCCTTTCTTGACGCGGCCACCCTCGGGAAAGATGCCCACGCAGCCTCCCCGCTCGATCACCTTCACGGCGGTGCGTATCGCTGCGACGTCACCTTTTCCGCGCTCCACGGGGAAGGCGCGAACCAGGGCGATCGCCGGGCCCAGCAACGGAATGGAGAAGAGCTCCGCCTTGGCCATGTATGCGACCCTGCGCGGAGCGGCGCAGCCCAGCACGGGAGGATCGAAGTACGAAACGTGGTTGCAGGCGATGATCAACGGGCCCTCGAGCGGTACGCGTTCTGCCCCTTCTACCCGCATCCGCCAGATGCTGCGAAAGAGCACGTTGAGGCCGAGTCTCGCGACGTCGTACGCTTCCATCTAGGCCCCCGCAGCGGTGCTGGAGGCTACCCACGAGACGATCCGGTCGACCACCTCCTCCGCGCTCAGGGCGCTCGAGTCGAGGACCAGAGCGCCCTGGGCAGGGACTAACGGCGACTCGGCGCGCGTGGTGTCGGTGTGATCGCGCCGCTCCACTTCCTCGCGCAGCGTCTGCGCGTCGATCGTGCTCCCCGCGGCCCGCATCTCCTCCAAACGACGGCGAACGCGCTCGGCGACGGAGGCCGTAAGGAAGACTTTGAAGGGGGCATTGGGCAGAACGACGGTGCCGATGTCTCTCCCCGCCATAACCACGGCGTGATGGCGCGCGATCTCGCGTTGGCGCTCCACAAGCACGCGGCGTACCTGCGGCTGCGCGGCGATCGTGGAGACAGCGGCGGTGACGGCGCCGCGAAACAACTGCGCGGTGACGTCTACGCCGTCCAGGCAAACGGCGTAGCCGCGCGCGTCCGCCGCAGGTTTCAGATCGATTTGATGGCGCTGCGGAAGCTCTGCGAGCGCCTCGCCGTCATCGAGATCGACGCCGTCGCGCAGCGCGGCCAACGCCACGACGCGATACATCGCACCGGTATCGATGTAGAGCAGATTGAGGCGCCGGGCGACCATCAGGGCCACGGTCGATTTCCCGCTGGCCACGGGGCCGTCGATTGCAATATGAGGGAGCGTCACGGGGTGGTGGCTTCGCGCATGCACAGGCGCGCCCCCTGGCTCCAGCGAATCGGCGCCGAGATGGCCAAGGCCGCCAAGACGATCTTCTTCTGCTCATCCTGCGGGTTCGAGTCGCTGCGCTGGCTCGGGCGCTGTCCGGGTTGCGAAGGCTGGAACACGTTCGCCGAGGCGCCTGCGGCGCCGCAGGCGCGTCGCGCAGCGGAGCGCGCGCCGACGCCCTTACTCGTTCCCTTACGCGATATCGAGATCGGCGACGAAGAGCGCATCTCCACCGGCATGCGCGAGTTCGACAACCTGCTGGGCGGGGGCGTCGTACCGGGCAGCGTGATCCTCATCGGCGGCGAGCCGGGCATCGGCAAGTCGACGCTTCTGCTCGACGTCCTGGCGCGTCTCGCGCGGCGCGCGGGTCCCGTCGTCTACTTGAGCGGCGAGGAATCGGCGGCGCAGACCAAGCTGCGCGCCGCACGCCTGGGTTCGGCCGACGACGTTCTGGTGCTCGCGGCTTCGAGTTTGGCCCCGGCCCTCGACGAAATCGAGCGCGCCGGCGCACGCATGTTGGTCGTCGACTCGATCCAGACGGTCTATCTGGAACACTGCGAATCCGGCATCGGCAGCGTGGCGCAGGTGCGGGAGTGCGCGCAGGCACTCCAGCACTTCGCCAAGCGTACGGGCTGCGCGACGTTCGTCGTCGGCCACGTAACCAAGGACGGCGCGATCGCGGGCCCGCGCCTGCTCGAACATCTCGTCGACACCGTGCTCTACTTCGAAGGCGACGGTGCCGCGGGGCTGCGCGTCCTGCGCTCGTACAAGAACCGCTTCGGTTCGGTCGACGAGATCTGCGTCTTCGCGATGGGCGCGGAGGGCCTGCGAGAGATCGCCGAGCCGTCGAAGCGCTTCCTCGAAGGACGCTCGACGCGCGCGAGCGGATCCTGCGTCGTTCCCGGCATCGTGGGCAGCAGGCCGATCCTGCTGGAAGTGCAGGCGCTGCTGGCGGGAGCTGCATACGGCACCCCGCGGCGCTTGGCGTCGAGCCTCGATGCCAATCGCCTGGCGATCGTGCTAGCCGTCCTCGAGAAGCGCGCCGGACTCCTGGTCGGCGGGCAGGACGTCTACGCCAGCGTCGCGGGAGGCCTACGGGTCAGCGAACCAGCCGCCGACGTCGCACTGGCGCTGGCGATCGCATCGGCTCATCGCAACAGGGCGCTCCCGCACGATCTCGTCGCCTTCGGCGAGCTCGGCCTCTCGGGCGAAGTACGCGGCGTCGGCCAGAGCGAGCGACGCCTGGCGGAGGCGATGCGGCTTGGTTTTCATACGGCCATCGTGCCGCACGCGGCACG
>SCQY01000306.1 GCA_004298665.1 bacterium
CCGATCAGCTCCGGCATGAGACGCCCCGCCACGGACTGGAATGCGCCTACGTAGATCTTGTCGCGTTCGGCATTGAGCACGCCGCGGATCTCCTCGGCGGCGGCACGCAGCTCCGCGACGGCGCGTTCCGCGCGCGGGAGCAGGACCTCTCCCAGCGGCGTCAAGCCCAGGCGGCGCCCCAGACGATCGAAGAGCGGTCCGCCGTAGCGCTCCTCGAGCGCCGCGATCGACTGGCTGACGGCCCCTTGCGTGCGGTCGAGGGCCTCTGCAGCACGCGAGAAGCTCTCCAGATGCGCCGCCTGGATGAAGGCCTCGACGTGGCTCATGTTGAGGCTGCCGAGCAGATGGTTGTCGTTCACGGGCGCCTCCCGGGCGTCTTCAGAGCCGCTTCATCGATATTAGCGTTGCTATTCTGAAGTCTTACGTATTGCCCCTATCTCTAAGGGCAAAGCAGCCGTACGATATGGCCAGGAGCAAACGAACACCATGCTGATCACCGCCGCTATCCTCCTTCTCCTAGTGCTGGCCCTAACCGGCCACGGCCATCCGGTCGACTCGCGCCTCGATGCCCGCGAATACCCGTTCTTCCGGGCCGCTGCCCTTGAGGGACTGGCCGCGCGTACCTTGACCCGCGAGGCTGCGCCCGCGCACGAGAACGAGCTGCGCGAACACGTCCGTCACACGCGCAAGCCCGCGGTCCGACTCGCGCGCTCGGCGCAGGCGTAGGCTCCAGCGTGTCCAAGGGTCGCCGGCATGAACGTCGCCGGCGGCCCGCCCCTCCCACGCGCAGCGTCGCTCGCCGATGTCCCCGCCCTTGGTGACCTTCTCGAGGCTGTCGGCGCAGAGGGGCTCTGGATCGCCACCGAGCCCCCGCTCGATCGCCGGCGTTTCGCGTTTCATATCCGCTCTTTCATCGAGCGCGAGAGCCATCTGTGCCTGGTGGTGCCGGACGGCGAGGGCGCTCTGCTCGGCGAACTCACGGCGCGCCCCGAAGGCCCGCGCGGTGCCGCGATCGGCTTATGCGTCGCGCTGCATGCGCGCCACGGCGGCATCGGGTCGACGCTCTTCCAAGCGTGCATCGACTGGGCGCGAGCACGCAGCCTCTCCTACCTCGCGCTGAAAGTCTTTCCGCACAATACCGCGGCGCGCGCTCTCTACGCCAAGTTCGGCTTCGTCGAGGGTGCGCCGGAGCTGCGCTCGATACCACGGCGTAACGGCGACCTCTGGGACGTCATACCGATGTCGCTGGCGCTCTAGAAGCCTGCCGGGTTCTTGCCGGCGGCACGCGCCGCGTCCGCGACGACGGCCTGCGCCGCCAACAGCCCCGGAGCGCCGATGACGCAACCGCCCGGGTGGGCGCCGGAGCCGCAGAGGTAGAGACCCCCTATCGGCGTGCGTGCCGCGAAGCGCTCCTGGAAGATCTGCCCCGGCAACAGCTCGCCATGGAAGATGTGGCCTCGATGGAGGCCCAGCAGGTCCTCGAGATCCGGCGGCGCCAGCACTTGGCGCATCTCCACCGCGCGAGGCAGATTCGGCGCGTAACGCGCGAGCATCGCCAGGACGAGGTCGGCCGCCTCCTCACGCCGCGCTGCGCTCCAGCCTCCTTCGCGCCCGTAGGGAAACCATTGCGCGAAGACGGAGAGCAGATGCTTGCCCGGCGGAGCGACGCTCGCGTCGGTAGGCGATTGCATGAAACATTCCAGCATCGGCGCGCGCGAGATGCTTCCGGCCGCTGCGTCGTCGTAGCCTTGCTGCAGATACGCCAGCGACGGTGCCACATGGATCGTCGCGCGGTGGTGGGCCTGGAGATGCGTTCCCGGACGCGCCGTGAAGCTCGGCAACTCCCCCAAGGCGAAGTTCACTTTGAGCGAGACGCCTTCGCAGCGCCAGGCAGCCACGCGTGCGATAAACGCCGCATCGAGCGAGCCTTTGGGAAGCAACTCGAGAAATGTCCGATGCGGAGTTGCGTTCGAAAGGACGTGGTCCGCGCCGATCTCGGTGCCGTCGCGCAGCACGACGCCACGCGCCCGCCCGCCCTCCACCACGACGCGTTCCACGTCCGCCTGCGTGCGAATGGCGCCGCCCGCGTTGCGCAGTGCCAGAGCCAGCGCGCGCGTAATGCCTCCCATGCCGCCGCGCACGAAGCCCCAGGCGCCCTGCGCGCCGTGCGCGCGCCCCGCGTAGTGGTGAGCCAGCACGTAGCCCGTGCCCGCCTGCTCCGGTCCGGCAAAGGTGCCGATGAGACCGTCGGTGGCCAGCGTGGCCTGGAGCACGGGCGTGCGCACGTAGCGGCGCACGAGATCGGCGGCGCTGGCTTCCAGGATCGCCTGTGCGTCACGCGAGCCCCAGCGCGCCGCCAGGGCATCGCGAGACGGCGCGGGCTGGGCGAGCGTCTCGTAGACGTGCGCACCCCAGCGTTCGGCGTCCTCTCCGAAGCGGCGCAGCCCCTCCACGTCGGCTGTGTCGAAGCGCGCAACTTCCGCGGCATTCGCGGCATCGCCGGCGCCCAAGAGCAGCGAGCGCCCATCTTCGAGCGGGGTGAAGGAGGCCGGGTCCTTGCGGTAGGCCTCGTAGCCGAAGCGCTCCAGCTCCAGCTCCCGCACAACACGCGGGTGGAGCAGGCTCACCACATAGGCTGCCGTCGAGACGCGCCAGCCCGGCCACGGCGACTCCGTGACGCAGGCGCCGCCGACGACGTCGCGCCGCTCCAGCGCCAGGACGCTCAGCCCCGCGCGAGCGAGCGTCGCCGCCGCCACCAGCCCGTTGTGGCCGCAGCCGACGACGATGGCGTCGTAGCGTGCGCTCACGCCGCGTCCTCTTGCACGGCGCTGGACTGCAGACCGGGGCGGAGGAGCGCGAACGGGACGCCGATCAGCAAACCGCCGAAAGCGATCCACCGCTGCACAACGTCTCCGCCCAGCACGCCGTAGACCACGATGGCTCCCAGCCAGAGCGCGCCTGCCAGCGGCAGGATCACGGTGCGCACGCGATAGCCGCCGCGCGCGTGCGGCGCGAACGTCGCCGCGCAGGCCAGCGCCGACAGCACGAACAGCGCGCCCAAGAAGACGCTGGAGGCATCCACGATGGCGCCGAGTACCGCATTGACCGATTTCGAGAGGCCGGCCATCCCCGTCGAGAGTACCGTCGCGCCCATCATCCCGAGGATTGCGCCGTCGGGGGTACCGAAGCGCGGGTGCACGTGCGCCAGGCTGCGCGGCAACACCCCGTCGCGCGCCATCGCGAAGGCGGAGCGTGACAGGTAGAGCATCGTCGTGAAGAGCGAGGCGGCGCTGGAGAGCAACACCGTCGCCGCGATCGCGCGCAGCCAGAGTCCGCCCCCGAGCTGTTGCCCGACGTACTCCATCGCATCGGCGCTGTGCTTGGCGTAGCCGTCCACCGTACCCAGGCGAAGGGCCACGACGGCGAAGAGCGCCAGCGCGACGGAGGTGATGAGCAGCGCGCTCACGCCGGCAACGCCGGGCTCGCGGCTGCCGCCCAGCCGCTCCTCGCTCGAGGCCGCCGACGCCTCCCAGCCGTCGACTACCCAGATCGAGAGCACGGCTGCCCCGAGCACGCCCGCGAAGCCCACGTGGTGGAAGCTGCGGATCACCGCATGCGCCGGCTCGACGCTGGGATGCAAGAAGATGGCGACGACCATCGCCGCAAGCACAGCGAACTCCGTGGCGAGCATCACCGCGCTGACTTCCGCCGTCGGCCGCGCGCCCGCGTAGAGCAACGCCGTTGCGGCGAGGATCCAGAGGATCGCCACCAGCGCCACCTGCACCGGCGAAGGACTGCTCCTAGGCGCCAAGAGCGCCAGCGTATAGGCAGCGGCGGGCCACGCCGTGGCCATCGTGGCGAAGAAGTTTGCGCAGAGCAGCAGCCACGCCCCGTACGACCCCACGGCGCGCCCGAAAGCCAAGCGAATCCAGGTGTACGACGAGCCAGCGGAAGGGTGACGGCGGACGAGGTGTCCGAAGGCGAACGCCACCAGCGTCATCGGAATGCAGAGCATCAGCAGAGCCAGCGGGGCATCGTATCCCGCCGCCGCAACCATCAATCCCAGCGTCGCCGCCAAGCTATAGGCCGGGGCCATCGATGCGCTGCCGATGACGGCGAGATCACGCAACGAAAGCACGCGCTTGAGCTGCACGCGGTTACGACCCAGGTTCGCCGTCGTAATAATCCAGCACGGGCTCGGAGCGCAGCATTGGTCCGCCGCTGATCAAGACCTTGCGCGAATCAGGATAGTGGCAGACGTCTCCGCCGGCGGCGTTATCGCCCAGCATCAGGATCGTGCAGGGCTGCTCGCCGTCGTTGCGCAGTTGGTGTGCTCCAAGAGGCCCGGTGGGGAAGGCGATGAAGTCGCCTCGACGCACGGCGTACTCCCCGCGCGTCGTGCGCAGAGTCGCCTCACCGTCCACCATGAAGTAGAGCTCCTCATCTTCTCGATGCCAGTGCAATGGAACCCACGTCTTACCGGCGGGGAGACGAACGAGGCGATAGCCCAGCGCGCGCGCCCCGATGAGGCGACCGATCTCGGCCGTCGTGCCGCCGAAGCGGCCGGGCTCGCCGTGCGGCGGCTCCTCCCACCTCAGATCGTCGAGGTTGATGCGATTGACGTAGACGTCGCGGCGCGATTCCAGACATGCGGCGATCGCCTCGGCGGCGTTTCCGAAGATACAGGCGCCGTCGCCCACGAGCAGATTGCGCGGCTGCAGCGCCCACACACTGCGCAGCGAGAGCGCCGCGCGCGCCGGGTCACGCAGCTTCTCGTCGGGAAGCATCCGCACCGCACCCGGAGGATCGCCCAGGAGCGCGTCGCCGACGATGACCGCTTGCGCGTCGGGCACGTGCAGCGCAACCTCGCCCGGAGACTTCATTCCCTCGAGCGCGATCACGCGTACGCGGCCGACGGGTTCACCGTCATGCAGCTCGCGGTCCACGGGCCCGCTGAGCA
>SCQY01000307.1 GCA_004298665.1 bacterium
GCTAGAACTTCGTTCGTCGCCGCATTACGGATCTGAACCCTCATGTTGGCCCCCTCGTGCTAGATCGTGAGAACGATCTTTCCGGTCACCCGTCCCGTTTTGCTGCGCTCCAAGGCTAGCGCGGCATCGGCCAGCGGCACCTCGGCGGCGATGTGCACGCGCAGCGCCTTCCGCTCCGTCAAACGCGCCAGATCTTCCAGCCCGCTGCGCGACCACTGCGGCGTCTGCTGGGTCGCGATGTTCGCGGCACGGAGTCCGTGCTCGGAGAACCACGTCTCATCCGCCGCGAAGATCGTCGAGGCCAGGCGCCCGCCTGGACAGCGCAAGACCCCCGCCATCCGCTTGAGTGCGCTATCGTCACTGACCACATCGACGACCGCGTCGACGCCGCCGGGGTGTTTGGCATGCACCGCAGCTACGACGTCGACCAGATCGTACGCCACGATCTCCGCCGCTCCCAGCTCCCGTGCCGCAAGCTCGTTGGAAGAACGCGCGACCGCGATCACGTGGACGCCGCGCGCCTTGGCGATCTGCACGGCGTAGCCGCCTACGCCGCCCGTCGCCCCGACCACCAGAAGGCTCTCGCTCGCGTGCAGCTCGAGCCACTCCACGGCGGCCAGCGCCGTCAAGCCCGCCGTCGGAAGCGCAGCGGCATGGGCGTCGGATATCCGTTGCGGGATCTTGGCGAGCACGGCGCTGCTCTCGACGGAGACGTACTCCGCGTACGAGCCGCCGGGGGCGATGCCGAAGACGCGATCCCCCGGCGCGAAGTCACGCACCTGGGCGCCTACGCGCTCCACCACGCCCGCGAAATCGCCGCCGAGGACGATGGGAAATGGGCGCTTGGGCGTACCGAAGAGGCCGTCGCGCAGCTTCCAGTCCGCCGGGTTCACGCCCGCTGCCCGCACCCGGACCAGCAGGCGATCCGCGGCCATCGCAGGCATCGCCAGCTCGTGCAACGAGCCGGCCTCTCCAAGTTGATCGATGGCGAAGGCGTGCATCGTGCTCTAGCCCGGCGGCCAGGTGAACGGACGCCCGGCCAGCACGTGGAGGTGCAAGTGGTAGACGGTCTGGCCGCCGTCACCGCCTTCGTTGATCACCACACGGTAGCCGCGCTCACCGCCGTACTGAACGCCCAACTGCGCGGAGACACGCACCAAGTGCGCAAGCTCTCCGTCTTCGCCGTGTTGCGCAACGTGCTCCGAGAGGGTGGCTCCATGGGCGCGCGGGATCACCAGCAGGTGCGTAGGCGCCTGCGGGTTCACGTCCCGGATCGCAATGGTGCGCTCATCTTCGTAGACGCGCGTCGAGGGGATCTCGCCGGCCAAGATCTTGCAGAACAGACAATCGGCCATCACTTCGTCTCCGCGGGATGCATGAGTTCGTAGTAGACGATGGTGTCCGCGTTGGGGACGTACCCGGCGATCGAGGCCTTCCAAACGGCCGGAACCGTCGTATGAACCATGGGAATCGCGGGCACCTGGTCGTGCACCATCGTTACGGCCCGCTGATAGATGGCCTTGCGCTTGCCTTCGTCAACCGTGCGCTGTCCCGCCATCATCATCGCATGGAACGCCGGCTCCCGCCAGAACGAGTAGTTCTGCGCGGCCCCCTTCACCGCCGAATCCTGGTCCAGCAGCGTGTAGAGGAAGTTGTCGGCGTCCCCGTTATCACCCGTCCAACCGATCAGGCACATGGGATGCTCGCCGTTCTTGATCTTCTGCAAGTAGACGGCCCACTCGAACGGCGCGAGGGTCACAGAGATCCCGGCCTGCTTCAATTGTGCTTGAATGGCTTCCGCGATGCGCTGCGGCTCCGGCAGATACGGGCGCGGCGCCGTACCGTAATAAAGCTCCGTGGCAAAGCCGTGGGGGAATCCCGCTGCCGCCAGCAGCGCCTTGGCTTTGGCCAGGTCGTGCGGATAGGCTTTGATCGCTGCCGCCGATCCGTCCATGCCGTCGGGCACCCAGGCGTTGGCCACTTCGGCACCCTTGCCGTAGAGACCGTTCACGATGCCATCGAGGTCGAGCGCATAGGCTACGGCCTGACGCACGCGCAGATCGCCGAAGGGCTTATGCTCGAGATTGAGCGCCAAGTAGGCGACGTTGTTGGCAGGCTGCTGATAGACGTGCAGCGCGCTATCGGATCTCAGGCTCTTCGCATCCTCGGGGCGCGGGTCGGCCAGACCGTCGATCGAGCCTTTCTGCAGCTCGAGCACGCTGGTCGCCTGATCGGGGATGTCGCGGATCACCACCGTCTGATAGGCGGGCTTGGGTCCGCTGTAGTCAGGGTTGGCCTTCAGCGTGATGTGATCGTCGTGCACCCACTCAGCCAACGTATACGGGCCGTAGCCGACGGGCTGCTGTGCGAATTTCTGCGGATCCGCCTTGATGGCGGCGGGCGAACCGATGGCAAACGACGGCATCGCCAAGTCGCGCAGGAAGGGGCCGAACGGTGTGCTCAGCGTGAACTTCACCTGCGTCGGCGAGACGGCGTCCACGCCGGTGATGATGCCGGGCTGACCGCCGAACATCGAGATGTAGTACGAGAACGGCTGGGTGCCTGCATACGGGTTCTTCGGCTCGCGCCAGCGGTCGAAGTTGAACTTCACCGCGGCGGCATCGACCGCGGTGCCGTCGGAGAACTTCAAGCCCGGGCGCAGGTCGAAGATCACCGCCTTGCCGCCGTCTTCCACATGCCAATCCTTGGCCAGCTCGCCCTCGATGTCGAAAGAACCCGGCTTGAACTTCAGCAGACCGCGCATCACCTCGACGCTGACGTTCAGCGAAAGGCCGTCGGTGGCGACGGCCGGGTCGAGGCTGACGGCGTCCTTGACGCGTGCCTGCACGAGGGTTGACGAATTCGCGGAGTCGTGGCCGCCGCCGCACCCGGCGAGCGCCAGAACCAAGAGAACACCGAGGACTCGCTTCACTGACTGCTCCTTATAACGAAACTCCAAGAGCGCGAGGCGACGTTACCGGCGGCGTCTGCCACGCTGACCGAGACATTAACGGGTCCGGGGGCCAGCGCCTGCCCCGGCATATAGACGACGAAATCCGGATTGACGTTGGCCTGCGCCGTCACGTCGCGCCCGTTGACGACGATGCGCACGCTGTGCACGTCGATGCCGATCTGCGTCGGCGAAGTGAACGTCGCGAAGATGTTGGGGCGATCGTTGTTGACGCCCTCTCCGCCCATCGGCGCGATGTCGCTGATCTGCGGCGGCGTGGTGGCCACGGAGAGCTGCGTGGGCGCCTCGGCACGCGGTGCCGTAACGCCGTTGACGACCAGCTCCCCGAAGACGGAGATATCCGTAAGGTTCAGCCCTTCGCCGATCGGCAGGCTGCCGCGATAGTGGCCGGGAGCGACCTCCGCCATCGGCAATCCCTTCACGATGGGCCCGAGGTCGAAGGTGGCCGTACCGCCCGGCGTTCCCACCATCGTCACGCTCAGTGTCTGGCCGGCGCGCAGCGGGCGGGCGGCATCAGTAACGAAGCTGGTGATGTGAACGGCACCGTCCGGGGATGGTGTTCCCGCGCTCGGCCGCGAGGCGATCACCGCCTTGACTTCGTTCGTCTGCGGATTGAAGCGCAGGGTCACGCGATCGCCCACCTTCAACTCGCCGACGCTCGTCGCGACGCCGTTGAGCGTCACCACGCTGGTTCCCGGCGGCGTCACCACCTGCCCGTCCTTCAACACGAAGGTGGAGCCCGAGACGGCGGCGATGCCCCCGGCGTGCGAAGCGAAGAAGTCGACCACCTGGTGGACCGAGCCGTCGCCGTCGATGCTGGCCGTCAACTCGTCGCCGGGCTGGATGTCGGCCAGCGTTCCGGCGAAGGTCGTATGCACCGAGACGTCCTGGAGCACGATCTTCGCTTGCGAGGTCATGCTGATGGTCTGCGGAACATTGTTCTGCAGCACCGTCACCGTGGGCGGCTGGCTGTTACGGTCGACGGCGCTCACCGTACCGCTCACTTGCCGCCCCGCCGTAGCGTTCTGCGTGGGCGGTGCCTCCGAGGCACCGGCGAAGACGCTGACGATCGAGACGGTGCGCGCGCGCGCATCGAAGGACACTTGCGCCCCTAGCGCCGCGCTCACGAAACGCAGCGGCACCAGCGTGGTTCCGTCCGTCTGAATGACCGGCGACCCGACGTCGATCTTGCGCCCAGCGCTCTCGACCGTCGCTTGGCCGATGGTCACCAGCACGTCGTGATCGGGCAGCAACAGCGCAAGGTGTCCGCCGCCGGTCTTCACGCGGATCTGCAAGGCGGCGACCAGGGCGCGCAGCGGCAGGTAGAGACGCCCCGCGATCTCACGTGCCGGCGGAGCCAGCGTCAGCGGCCTGCCGTTCAACGTCGCGGTGATCGGCGGCACGGCCGCCGCCTGGGCACCAGCTGCCGGCGGGGCAGCGCCCCAGGCCAGCAGCGATGCCAGCACCAGGGCCGGCATGTGAAATCGAATCATCGTCGAGAAAGCTCCTCCAGCACCGTACGATACAACGCTGCCGTCGCCCCTGCTGTGCGGTCCCACGTGAGCCGCCGTGCGGTCGCCATGCCGCGCGTCCGCAGATCGCTCCGCAGCGCGTCATCGTTGAGCGCGCGCTCGGCCTGCCGCCGCAGCGCCTGCGCGTCGAGTGCGGGAAAGGCGAGCGCCGCCTCGCGTAAGGGCTCGGGAATGCTGCGCGCTGAAGCCACGACCGGTGTCCCGAAGGCCATCGCCTCCACCATGGGCAGGCCGAAGCCCTCCGCCAAAGCCGGATGGACATAGACCGCGGCACGCCGATAGATCGCCGCCAGCAAGGCGCGGTCAACTTCACCGGCGGCGATAGCCCTCAGGCCATCGTGGGCGTAGCGCCCCAGTCCCCCTGGGACGTCGTCGCTTCCGGTGATCACGAGGTCGCACGGCAGTTCCCGCCAGGCCTCGAAGAGCGTCGTCAGGTTCTTGTGCGCGCGATGGTTTCCCGCGTAGAAGAGATAGGGGCGATCCCCGATTCCCAGCGATCGCAGGCGTTCAGCTTCATCGGGCTGCGGGTGGTCCGCCAACTCCAGCATCGCGTCGTCGACGGCCAGCGGGATCACCGCCACGCGTGCGCGAGCTGCGCCAAGCAAGCGCTCCAGCGCCTCGACCGTCGCCTCGTCGTCGGTGACGACGCGTTGTGCGCGTGCCACGTGGCGGCGCGTGAAGAGGCGGTAGTAGGCCAAGATCGTGGGCTTGAACTGCTGGGGGAACTCCAGATGGATCAGGTCGTGGATCGTCATCAAGAAGGGTACGCCCGGTTCGTACGGCGCGTAGATCGAGCAGTGGTGCATCAGCGAAGCTTTGAGCGCGCGGGCCGTCAGCGGCACCACCGCCTCCTCCGTGATGCCGAAGTTGGCGCCGCCCACGCGCACGAGCTCCGCCTCCGTCTCCAGCGGCGTGTTGGCGATCACCACGATCTTGAGATCCGGCGCGGCCTGCGGGACGCGGCGCGCCAGCTCGCGCACGTAGCTGCGCATCCCGACGCTGTAGCGGCGCGTGATGCGCGCGTCCAGCACGACGACCGGCTTCACCGCGAGCGCCGCAGGGCGCGAAACTGCACGACGGCGGGATAGAGGGCGCTCATCAGACAGACGTAGGCGCCGCGCCAGCCGTCGCGCCACCCGCCGCGCCCCAGGTATAGCCAGCCGAGGCGTGCCACGGCGATTGCCGCCGTTGCCAGCGCGCGCGCCGGCGATGGGGTTATCCCGCCCGCCTCGATCGAGGTATAGCGCGCGAACTTGCGGCGATAGTCGGCAATCGTCGGGTAGGAACGATGCTCCAGGCATCCGCCCAAGCGCCCAACGGTTCCGTCGGCCATCCAGCGCTCGTGGAGCGCCGCGGTCCCGCCCGCGGCGGGGCGCGCTTCGAGATGCACGCATTCGCGCCGGAAGAGGCGGAGCACCGGCTCGTCCGCCCAGCCTGCGCAATGCATCGGGCGCCCGCAGAACTCGGTAGTGCGCAGCAACTCGTAGCCCGGCGCATCGGCAGGGGCGGCGAGCACCGCCTCACGCAGCGTGTCGTCCAAGCGCTCATCGGCATCGAGGAAGAGCGCCCAAGGTGTCTCCACCAGCGCCAGCGCCGCCCGGCGCGCCGCCACGAATCCCTCCCACGGGTGCACCACGACACGCGCGCCTGCACCTTCGGCGAGCGCTCGCGTCGCGTCGCTCGACTCGGCGTCGACGACCAGCGTCCGCACGCCGGCGGGCACCGAACGCAGGCAGGCGACGATGTTCGCCGCTTCATCCTTGGTCAGCACCACTGCGGTGATCTGCGCCGGATCCAACCCTCTATGCGATCGACGAGCGGCGCAGACGAAGCTCGAACTCGCTGGGCCGCGTCCCCGCATAGGCAATGGCGGCGCGGACGAAGTGATCGTAGAGCGGCGCGGGCTTGGTGGGCCGTGACTTGAACTCCGGGTGCGCCTGCGTTCCCAAGAACCACGGGTGAACGCTCTGCGGCAGCTCGATCATCTCCACGAGCTGCTGGGTCTCGCTGACGCGGTGGAACCCGCTGAAGATCAAGCCCTTGGCGGCCAACTGCTCGCGATACTTGTTGTTGAACTCATAGCGGTGGCGGTGACGCTCGCTGATGTGCAACTCGCCGTAGGCGGTCGCCGCCAGCGTTCCAGGCACCAGGTCGCAACTGTAAGCTCCCAAGCGCATCGTTCCACCCATCGCTTGCAAGTTGCGCTGCGAGGGAAGGAAGTCGATCACGGGGTCGGGGGTGGTCTCATCGACTTCGCTGCTCATCGCATGCGCAAGGCCGGCCACGTTCCGAGCGTACTCGACGCAGGCGAGCTGCATGCCGTAGCAGATACCCAGGAATGGGACGCGCTGCTCGCGTGCGTACTGCACGGCAACCAGCTTCCCCTTGACGCCCCGCGCGCCGAAGCCGGGCGCCACGAGGATACCCCCCACGCCGTCGAAGACCGCGAGGCCCTCGCTCTCGATGCGCTCGGAGTCGATGCGCCGGATCTCCACGTCGGTCCCATTGGCGAAGCCTGCGTGGTAGAGGGACTCGTTGATCGAGATGTAGGCGTCTTTGAGCTCGACGTATTTGCCGACCAGTGCGACCGTCACGCGTCCCGTGGGATGGAGGACACGCGCGACCATCTCCTCCCACGCCCGCATGTCGCGCTCGCCGGTCTCCAGCCGCAACTTGCGCACCGCGATGTCCGCCAGACCCTCTTCCTCGAGATTGAGCGGCACCTGATAGATGGTCGGTGCGTCGACGTTCTGCACTACGGCGCTCACGGCCACGTCGCAGAAGAGCGCGATCTTCTCCTTGAGCTCCGTAGAAATCGGGAAGCCCGAGCCCGTGCGACAGACAATGGCGTCGGGCTGGATGCCGATCGCCCGCAGCTCGCGCACGCTGTGCTGGGTGGGTTTGGTCTTCAGCTCGTCGGCGGCGCCCAAGTGCGGAACGAGCGTCAAGTGGATGCACATGACGTTCTCATCGCCCAGCTCGTGCTTGAGTTGGCGAATCGCCTCGAGGAACGGCAACGACTCGATGTCGCCGACCGTCCCGCCGACCTCGACGATGCAGACTTCGGCGCCCGAGCTCTCCGCCACGCGGCGAATCTGCGCCTTGATCTCCGAGGTGATGTGCGGAATGACCTGGACCGTGGCGCCTAGGTAGTCTCCCTGGCGTTCCTTCTCGATTACGCTGGCGTAGATCTGGCCGGTGGTGACGTTGTTGACGTGCGTGAGATCTTCATCGATGAAGCGCTCGTAGTGCCCCAGGTCCAAGTCCGTCTCTGCGCCGTCCTCGGTCACGAAGACCTCGCCGTGCTGGTACGGATTCATGGTGCCCGCGTCGACGTTGATGTACGGATCCAGCTTCTGGATCGAGACGCGTACGCCGCGGCTCTTCAGCAGGCGCCCAAGCGAGGCCGCGGCAATTCCCTTGCCCAGCGAACTGACCACGCCGCCCGTAAAAAAGATGTATTTGGCCACCAGCGCGCTCCATATCTCAACTCGATCGACGGCGTGCTCGCGCAAGAACCCGCGCCGTTTAGGCGTGACTCGAGGACGGCTCGCTCTGGGTTGTCGAGCTTCGGGATGCGCTGCCCGGCTCCCTGGTGAGCACGCACACCACGCGCGCCCGCCCGCCGTAGTCGACCACGATCTCCACGTCGGCGCCCGCGAAGGCGTCGCGCGCGAGGGCCGCCAGGCCGTCGATGGTCGGGGGTGCCGCCTCCATCAAGACCACACCGCCCGCGCGCAGCATATTGGGGAGCGCGGGCAGCAGGCGCCGGTAGAGCGCGAGTCCGTCGCTGCCGCCGTCGAGCGCGAGACGCGGCTCGTAGGCCGCGGACTCGGGCATCTGCGGCAAATCGCCGGTCGGAACGTACGGTAAGTTGGCGAGCACCAGGTCGAAGGGCGCATGGACGGCGGCGGCCTCGTGCAGTTCGCCCGCCAGCAGCGTCACGCGCTCCGCTACGCCATGGCGCACCGCGTTGGTGCGCGCGAGCTGGAGCGCATCGCTCGAGCGATCGGTCGCCACCACGCTCACGCTGGGACGCTCGCATGCCACGGTCACGGCGATGGCTCCGCTTCCCGTGCCGATGTCCAACACGCGCAATGCATCGCCGGCTGCCAGGCGATCGATCTCGGCCAGCGCGCGCTCCACCAGATGCTCCGTCTCAGGGCGCGGCACGAGGACGCCGGAATGGACGGTGAACTCGCGGCCGTAGAAGCCTGCGGACTGGATCAAATACGCCACGGGCACGCCTTCGCCGCGCCGCTTGGCCAAACGACGGAAGTGCTCGTACTCGCTGCGCGGAAGTTCAGCATCGCCGTGCGCCAACAGCCATGGACGCTCGCGCTTGAGCACATGCGACATCAGGAGTTGGGCGTCGAGCAGCGGCGAGTCGCTGCTTCCGCTCAGACGCTCCGAGGCGGATGCGATCGCCTCGGCGATGGTGGCCACGGGAGCTTAAGCGGCTGAGTGGTCGCCGGCTGCAAGGAGTTCGGCCTGTTCGTGCTGCCAGAGTTGCTCCACGATCTTGCCCATATCACCCTCCATAACGCCGCGAATATTGCCGAAATTCTGGTTGAGCCGGTGGTCGGTGATGCGATCCTGGGGGAAATTATAGGTGCGGATCTTCTCCGAACGCTCACCCGTTCCCACTTGACTGCGCCGCAGCGTGCTCCGCTCCTCCTGCTGCTCCCGAATCTTCCGATCGAGCAGGGCGGCCCGCAGCATCCCCATGGCGCGTTCGCGGTTCTGCAGCTGCGATCGCTCTTCTTGGCAAGCGACGACGATCCCGGTGGGGACGTGGGTGATGCGGATCGCTGACTCCGTCTTGTTGACGTGCTGGCCGCCCGCTCCGGAGCTCTTGTAGGTATCGATCTGGAGATCGCGTGCGTTGACCTCCACCTCCACCTCGTCCGCCTCCGGCATCACCGCTACGGTAGCCGTCGACGTGTGGACACGCCCCTGCGACTCGGTTGCGGGGACCCGCTGAACGCGATGGACTCCCGACTCGAACTTGAAGTGGCGATACGCGCCCTTGCCGTTGACGGCGAAGACGGCCTCCTTGTACCCGCCGGCGTCGGCCTCGGAGATGGAGAGCAGCTCCACGCGGTAGCCCAAGTTCTCGGCATAGCGCATGTACATGCGCGCCAGCTCCGAGGCGAAGAGCGCCGCCTCCTCACCGCCGGTGCCGGCCCTCACCTCGACGAAGATGCTCTTCTCGTCGTACGGGTCCTTGGGCAATAGCAGCAGCCGCAGCTCCTCGTTGAGCGCGGCGATCCCGTGTTCAAGCTCTTGCACTTCGGCTTGCGCCAACTCGCGCATCTCGGGATCGGCGGTCAGCGCGTGAGCTTCCGCGAGCTGACGCGAAAGCGCCTCGAGGCGACGGTACGCTTCGACCGGCTGCTCCAGCGTCGCACGCTCCTTGGTGAGCGCGATCAGGCGCCCTTGATCGGAAGCCGTGCCGGGCTCCGCCAGCTCCGCGTCGATCTCGGCCAACCGCGATGCCATGCCGCCCAGGCGCGTGAAGATTCCCTGCTGCTCTATCATGCAAACAAAAGCGGGTACGCTCGCGCGAACCCGCTCCCACATCGTGGCGCCGAGCTAGACGTTAGCCGACGCAGCCTCCGCCTTCTTCTCCTTGCGGGCCTTGGCTTCGGCCTGCTTGGCCTGAGCCTTCGCCACCTTCTGGTTGAACTTATCGACGCGGCCGGCAGTATCGACGAACTTCTGCGTGCCCGTGTAGAACGGGTGGCAGCTGCTGCAGATCTCGACGCTGATGTCGCCGCGCGTCGAGCCCGCGGTAAAGGTGTTGCCGCAGGCGCAGTGAACGCGCGCCTCGCCATGCCACGCCGGATGAATCTTCTCTTTCACGATGTCCTCTAGCACGTGTCCGGCGACCGCGCGCGGGATTGGGTTCCCGCCCGTATGGCGACGGATGCACGCAAAACAGTATAGCATGGGGCCGCAACGCCCCCGTGCGAAGCAGGCAGGCCGCTCCGCCGAGGACGCGAAGCACCGTGCCCATGTTTCGACCGCGTCTCCTGCTCGCGCTCCTGCTCACCGGGGCGGCCGCCCTCTCGTTCGCCCAGGCCCGCGCCGCCGGGCCGGCCGCTGCACCGCCCGCCGCCGCGACCGCACCGCCCGCCGCCGCGACCGCACCGCCCGCCGCCGCGACCGCACCGGCGACGCCGACGCCCACGCCGGGCGTTTCGTTCGACCTCTCCGGCATTGCCACCACCGACGTCAGCGGCGTGTGGGAAGTCGCGCACGAAGAGGACACGGGGCGCACCAGCTACACCCATTTCCGCATCCACCAGAAGGGTGCGGCCCTCACGGGCGACTGGCTCGCCGCCAACGGAAAGGCCTACCCGGCCACCGGCAGCGTCGACGGCAATACCATGAAGATGGAGATCCGCGGCCCCGACGGCACGATCGCCGTCCAAGCCCAGCTGGACCCGCCGGCCAACATGGTGGGGCTCTTTGTCGAACCCGGTGGAAAGCGTCTCGTCTTCACCGCCAACAACCAGGCGAAGTACACTCCGGAGCCCGAGTCCTCGGGCGGCAGCGAGGCCGGTCCGCCGCACTAAGCAGCGTGCCGGCTTCTGATCCCTGGCCCTAGCGCGCGGCGGCGCGCTCGCGGAGCCGCTGCTCCACGTAGGGACGCAGGCCGCCGGCGTCTACCAAGGCGCGCATGAACGGCGGCAGCGCCTGCGCCGTGTAGCGCGTGCCCTTGGTGAGGTTCTCGATCAGCCCCGTGCCGGGATCGACCCGCACCTCGTCGCCGGCCTCGATTCCGTCTACTGCTTCCGGGCACTCGAAGACGGGCAGGCCGATGTTGAGCGAGTTGCGGTAGAAGATGCGCGCGAAGCTCTTGGCGATGACCGCCGAAACGCCGGCGCCCTTGATGGCAATCGGTGCGTGCTCGCGCGAGGAGCCGCAGCCGAAGTTGCTCTGAGCAACGATGAAGTCGCCGGGCTTCGCGCGCGAGACGAACTCCTTATCGAGATCCTCCAGTGCGTGCTTGCCTAATTCCACCGGGTCGGTCAAGTTGCAGTAGCGGCCGGGGATGATGACGTCCGTATCGACGTTCTTACCGTACGTATGCGCGTGTCCTTGCAGCATGCTCTTTCTCCTACACCGTAACCGGCTCGAGCGAAAGCGACCGGGGATCGGTGATGCGGCCGGTCAGCGCGCTCGCCGCACAGGTCGCCGGCGACGCCAAGTAAATCGACGCCTTGGGCGATCCCATGCGCCCGACGAAGTTGCGGTTGGTGGTGGAGATGCAGATCTCGCCTTCGCCAAGCGTGCCCATGTGGCCGCCGAAGCAGGCGCCGCACCCGGGCGTGTTGACGGCGCACCCCGCCGAAGCCAAGAGGCCGAGGATGCCTTCCTCAGCGGCCTGAATGTAGACTTTCTGCGAGCCGGGGTTGACGATCACCCGCACGCTCTCCGCGACGCGCTTGCCCTTGAGGATGTGCGCTACTTCGCGCAGATCTTCGATACGCCCGTTGGTGCAGGAGCCGATGAAAACCTGATCGACTTTTACTCCTTCGCACTGCGTGACGGGCACGGTGTTCTCCGGCGAGTGCGGCATGGCCACCGTGGGAACCAGCGCGCCGGCGTCGATCTCCACGACCCGGTCGTAGCGCGCGTCGGGATCGCTGAAGACGGGCTCGAATGCGCGATCGGTCCGCTCGCGTACGTACGCCAACGTCTTCTCGTCGGGCGCCATGATGCCGTTCTTCGCACCGGCTTCCACGGCCATGTTGGCCATCGTCAGGCGGCCGGTGATCGACATGTGATCGATCGTCTCGCCTGTGAACTCAATGGCCTGATAGGTAGCGCCGTCGATCCCGCCGAGCATGCGGATGGTATGCAGCATCAAGTCTTTCGCGTAGACGAAGGGCTGGAGCGTGCCGTGGTAGATCACTTTCACGCTCTGCGGAACTTTGAGCCAGACTTCACCGAGGCAGAATGCCGCTGAGACGTCCGTCGATCCCATGCCCGTAGCAAACGCGCCGAGCGCGCCGTAGGTGCAGGTATGCGAGTCACCGCCGACGATCAGCTCGCCGGGGGCGATCAAGCCCTCTTCGGGAAGCACGACGTGCTCGATGCCGCCTTTGCCCACGTCGAAGACGTGCTTGATGCCCTGCTCGTAGGCCCAGTGCACCATGCTCGAAGCGATCTCGGCGCTGCGCGGATCCTTGGCGGGCACGAAGTGGTCGGCCACGAGCGCGATCTTGTCGGGATCGAAGACACGCCCCGCCCCTTCGACGCGGTGGAACTCCTTGATGGCGACGGCGGCTGAGAGCTCATTGGCCAAGACCAAGTCGACCTTTGCGTTGATGATCTCGCCGGGCGTAACCCGGCCGGCGCCGGCATGTTTGGCGAGGATCTTCTCGGTGATCGTCATGCCCATGATCTTCTTTTCTCCCCACTCACTTCGTTCGTGGGGGCCCCTTCTGCTTGAAAGGTTCCGAGGCACTCGCCTCGGCTTGAGCCCCGCACTCCATCGACACTCAC
>SCQY01000308.1 GCA_004298665.1 bacterium
TGTTCGGCGGCGCCAATTGGGTCGCGCGCTGGTATCGCCCTGAGGGAGATCTCTCGGTCGACCAGGTGGCGGATCTTGTCATCTCGGTGCTGGTGCGCGGAATCGCGGGAAAGCTCCCCGCGGAGTTGGCCTAGGTGTTCGATCCTTGAATCGCAACCGCCAAAATGTGGAGGTACACGATGCCTGCTGAAGTCACAAGAGGTCGCTTTCTGAAGGGAACTGCCGCCGTAGCCGTCGCGTCCGGTATGCCGGCCTTCATCCGTTCGAGGGGTGAGGCTGCCGACGTGCTGCGTATCGGGCTTATCGAGGAGCTTACAGGCGTCTCCGGCGACATCGCCAAACGCAATGTCTACGGCGCGCAGATGGCTCTCGATGAGTGGAATCGTCACGGCGGCGTCATGGGTCGCCGAGTAGAGTTCGTTACGGAAGATGATCGAACCAACCCCGGCGTGGCAGTAGAGAAAGCGCGCAAACTCATCAATCAAGATCGTGTCGTGGCCCTGATGGGGGCCATTCAAAGCGCTGATTCGCTCGCGGTGAGCGCTGCCGCCAACTCGCAGAACATCGTCTATGTGGATGCGGGCGCGGAAGCAGACCAGATCGTTGGAAAGGACTGCCATTGGACCACGTTCATGACGGTCCATAACACGTGGGACATCACGCAGGCTACCGGCTCTGCCATTGCCCAGCAGCTCGGCAAAGAACGTTGGTTCTTCCTCACGCCGGACTTCGCCTACGGCCACTCTATCGTCAGGGGTTACGAGGAGGTCATTAAGAAACTGGGCGGCTCTGTCGTGGGGAATGCGCTCGTCCCGCTCGGCACGACCGACTTTAGCACCTATATCACGAAGATTGAGAGTGCCGCTCCGAATGTGCTTGTCGCGAGCATTTTCGGGGCGAACCTCTTGAATTTCGTGAAGCAAGCGCGCGGTTTCGGACTTCTCGCGAAGCTTCCACTAGCGGGGCCGATCCTGTTCTACGAAGATGCATGGGCCATGGCGCCGGAGGATCGCGTCGGCTATTGGGGCCTTAATTGGTACTATAAGAGCGATCTCGTGTATAGCGCAAAGAATACGCTGGCCAATCAATTCGTAACCGATTATCGCGCGCGCTTCCATGAGCCGCCTGCCGATTATAGCTGCCTTGGATACGTGTCGGCGGATCGACTCCTCTGGGCGATAGACACGGCCAAATCCACGGATTCAATCAAAATCGCTCGTACGCTCGAAGGTGCAAAGTTCCATGCTTTGTGGGACGGAGAGACATACTTCAGCCCTGTGAATCATGGTCTCGTCTGGCCGATGTGGTTCGGCAAGCTCGAGCAGCATCCGCCGGCTGACGATCCCTACGACGTCGTCAAGGTCATCTCTCGCCAGCCGGTCGATCCACCAACGGCGGCGAGCCTTGCGCGAAGAGGCCAGGCCTGCAGCTTGGGATGGCCTAGCTAGCCGCTCGGGGGTTCTACCGCGGGATGCGTTGAGACGGAATAGCCGGCCTAAAGGAGCACGGTGTCGATGGAGTTTGCGCTTACACCTGAGCAGGAGCTGCTGCGCGAGGAGATCCGGGAATGGGCTCGGCGCGAGGTACAGCCTGTTGCGGACGAGTTGGACGCCCAAGGCGTGTATCCGTTGGAGATCATCCAAGACGCCGCGGCTAGGGGCTACACGACGTTGGCCGTCCCACGGGAGCACGGCGGTATGGGGCTTGGCATGACGGAAGTCTGCATCCTCATGGAAGAGGTGGGAGCGTATTCGCCGATCGTCGGCGTTTCTCTGATCACGATTCTCCAGGGCCAAACAATGATTCGGCTGTTCGGGAGCGAGCGCACGAAGACGTCATTTCTGCCCCGTTTTCGCCAAGGCTTCATCAGTTCGTACGCCCTCACGGAGGGTAGGCACGGGTCGGACATTCGCTCGCTCGATACGAAGGCGCAGCGCGTCGGCGATACGTGGGTCATCAATGGGCGCAAGGCTTTTGTCACCAGTTCATCGGCCGCCGACCTGTTCGTCATTCTGGCGGAAACCGATGCCGGGGTAAGCGTCTTCCTCAGCGAACGCGATCGTCCTGGGGTCTCGTTTGCTACGCCGGAACGCTCCGAAACAATCGGCTTGCGTAACGGTCCGCACATGGACGTATGCCTCTCGAATTGCAGTGTTCCGCTGGACTACCTCTGCGGCCGCGAAGGCGCTGGAGTTCGGCAAGCGGTCGAGGTTTTGGATGTCAGCCGTACGGGCGCGGCGGCGATCAGCCTTGGCATCGCTCAAGCGGCCTTCGAATCGGCAATGCGCTGGGTCATGCATCGCAAAGCCTTTGATCGCATGATCTTCGACTTTCAGGGCATTCAATGGAAATTCGTCGATATCCGTACGGAGCTTGCCGCCGCGCGTATGCTCATCCACCAAGCGGCGTGGCTGCTTGACAGAGGGCACCCCGCGATCGAAGAGGCGTCGCGCGCGAAGATCTATGCGTCCGAGCTCGCGACGCGCGCCGCATTATTCGGCATGCAGGTGTGCGGAGCTAACGGGATCAGCGTTAGTGCGCCATTTGGACGCTACCTTCGGGATGCAAAGGCCTACGAGGTAGCAGGCGGGTCCTCGGAGATACTGCGCAACACCATCGGAAAGCGGGTGCGAAAAGAATACGAAGGGAGGGCTCCGGAATGGCATTGACTCTTCCGGCCTTGCTGCAGGAGACGGCGCGCCATCATGCGGGGCATGTCTTCTTGATCTGCGACGACCTTCAACTGACGTATGCGCAGACGCTCGATCTCGTCCAGAGAGCTACGACGTATCTGCGGGACGAAGGGGTCGGCAGAGATTCTCATGTGGCGCTCATGTTACGGAACCACCCCGCGTTCCTGATCGTCTGGTTCGCCTTGAGCAGCCTGGGCTCAGTCGTCGTTCCCATCAATACGGATATGAAGGGGAAGACGCTTCGACACATCATCGAGCAGTCCGATGTGCAGATGGTGATCACCGAAGCACGATATAGCCAGCAGATTGGCGATGCCCTGCAGGAGTGGCCCGGGGCGCCCAAGGTGGTCCAAAGGAATACTGCGGCGGAATACCTGTCTGCGCTCGCGCAAACGTCTCCGGACCTTTGCGGTACGGACTTCTCGGATACCCTTCCGATGATGATCACGTATACCTCCGGAACGACGAATATGCCTAAGGGGGTAGTGCTCAGCCATCGGAGCTACGTGGCTGCAGGCAGAGACATGGCAGCGGTCCTGCAGCTCACTAGCCACGACCGATACTACCTGTTTCTCCCGCTCTTCCACGTCAATCCGCAAATGTACGCCGTTATGGCCGCACTGCATGCCGGTTCCAGCATCGCCATCGACGAACGCTTCTCTGCTCGTAACTTCTGGCGCAGGGTCGTCGAGACGGGTGCTACGGTCTTCACCTACGTCGGCACCGTCCTCTCTATCCTCGCGCGAGGCGAGCGGCCGCGCTCGCTTGGTGCATTACGGCTATGCGTGGGCGGCGGGGCCACGGTGTCCGTCTGGGAGACGCTGAACTCCTGGGGCATAGATGTGCGAGAGATCTACGGAATGACCGAGCTTGGCGGCTTCACGACGGCGAATACGGCGGAAGCGTGCAAACTCGGAAGCGTCGGACGCCCGCGTGTATGTCAGGACGTAGACATTCGCGATGCCGACGATCGATCGCAGCCAGACGGAGTTCCCGGCGAGATCGTAGTGCGTGCGAACGTAGAGCATGTCGTGTTCGATGGCTACTATAAGCGGCCGGATCTTACGGCTGAACGTCTGCGCGGTGGTTGGTTCCATACGGATGACATGGGCCATCGCGATGCCGAGGGATACTACTACTTCGTCGATCGCAGCAAGGACATGATTAGGAAGAAGGGCGAGAATATTTCTCCTACGCACCTCGAGGAGCTGTTGAGCGAGTGCCCATACGTGAAGGAAGTGTCAGTCGTTGGCGTTCCGTCAGACATCGGTGAAGAGGACATCAAGGCGGTCGTCGTTCCACGAAGCAGCATCACTCCCTCGGATCTGCACGAGTGGTGTTTGGCGCACGTACCGCAATTCATGGTGCCGCGCTATTACGAGTTGAGAACGAGTCTTCCAAAGACGGCAACTTCGAAGACATCGCGGAGAGAGTTGATGAGTATCGCGGAAACGTGGGACTGTGAAGCATAGACATGGCCGATATTGAATATTCCGTAAAAGATCGAATTGCGACTATTCGTTTGAATCGGCCGGCAAAAAAGAACGCATTCACGTTGGATATGATCGATCGTTGGTCAGAGTTTCTCATCAACGCGAAGAACGACTCCACTGTCCGGGCGGTGCTCGTGACCGGCGCGGGAGATGCGTTCTGTTCCGGCGTTGATCTGGACGACCTTGGAGACTTCGACAGAAGGCCGTTGACGTGGAAATCGCTGTTGGCAGACCACATCTACAAGGTCGTCTACGCGATGGATGACATGGACAAGGTTGTCGTTGCCGCGGTAAACGGTATCGCGGTCGGCGCGGGTATGGACATGGCATTGATGTGTGATGTGCGCTACGCCGCGCGATCGGCTCGCTTTTCCGAGGGCTATATCCGTATCGGCCTCGTGCCGGGCGACGGCGGTTGCTACTTTCTGCCGCGCTTGGCAGGTCCCGCTGCCGCCTTGGAGCTTCTGCTCACAGGCGACTTCATCGATGCGTCTCAGGCGGAGCGCTTCGGTATTGTGAACCACGTCGTCGACGACGATGCGCTGCTCGAGACGGCTCTAGAGTTCGTAACCAAGGTGGCGAGACACTCGCCGCTAGCGACCCGTATGATCAAGCGCGCCGTCTATCAGTCGTTGCGCGGCGATCTTCGCACGAGCCTCGATTTGATTTCGTCACACATGGCCGTCGTGCAAAGCACTGATGACGCCAAAGAGGCGCTGGACGCATTCCGCCAGAGGCGAGAGCCGCACTTCGAGGGGCGATAGCCGGGTGCCGCCGGAGAAGAGGTGTGAGGAAGACGCAGTGGAGAGTTATGTGCTGCTGATAACGGAACGCATAGACGGGGTCGGGCTGATCCGGCTGAACCGGCCGGAGAGGCGTAACGCCTTGAGTACCGCGCTCATGCGCGAATTGCGAAAAGCGCTCGATGCCTTTGAGAGCGACGATGCCGTTGGGGCGATTATTCTGACGGGCGATGAGCGGGCATTTGCTGCGGGAGCCGATATTGAAGAGATGCGCCGGCGCACGTTCGTCGATGCGCTGTTATCGGGGTTCATTACGACCGATTGGGAGCGCATCGCGAGCTGCCGCAAGCCCGTGATCGCCGCGGTTTCCGGGTACGCGCTGGGTGGGGGATGCGAACTTGCCATGGCGTGCGATATCATTCTCGCGGCGGACACAGCGAAGTTTGGCCAGCCGGAGATCGGAATCGGCACGATTCCGGGCATGGGAGGAACGCAACGGCTGACTCGCGCTGTCGGCAAAGCGAAGGCCATGGAGATGTGTCTGACCGGGCGGATGATTGATGCTGATGAGGCCGAGCGGATCGGGCTGGTGAGCCGGGTCGTGCCGGTCGCCGATCTGCTCGAAGAGGCGCTGCGCGTGGGTGCGAGAATCGCTGCGCTGTCTCGCCCCGCGATAATGCTTGCGAAAGAAGCGGTCAACCGTGCGTTCGAAACGACGCTCGCGGAGGGCGTCCTCTTCGAGCGGCGGTTGTTCTATGCTACGTTTGGCACAGAAGATGCTGCTGAGGGGATGGCGGCCTTCTGCGAAAGACGCAAGCCGGTGTTCAAGAATCGTTAGGATTGCCTGATCGCACAAGGGGGCGCCTGGTCGCTGTGGCCTGATGCCGGCTGGCAGCAGGGTAAGATGCTTAGGACGTGAGCCAGACGGATCGGGTCTATACTTGCCCCATGCACCCGCAGGTGCGCAGCAGCACGCCTGGTGCGTGTCCGATCTGCGGCATGGCGCTCGAGCTTCGTGAGGCGAGCGCCGCAGAGGAAGAGAATCCCGAGCTCGTCGATATGACCAAGCGCCTCTGGGTGAGCGTGGGATTCACCATCCCGGAGGTGGCGCTCGCCATGGCTAGTGCCGTTCCCGGCGTCGTCAACCCGATCCCGGCGGTGCTCTCGTCGTGGCTCGAGCTCGTGCTGAGCGCGCCGGTCGTGCTCTGGGGCGGCTGGCCGTTCTTCGTGCGCGCCTGGCGCTCCGTGGTCACGCGCAGCCTCAACATGTTCACGCTGATCGGCTTGGGTGTGGCGGTCGCGTTCTCGTATAGCTTGGTGGCAGTCCTCGCTCCGGGAATCTTCCCTGCCTCGTTTCACGAAGGCTCGCGCGGCGTGGGCGTCTATTTCGAAGCGGCGGCGGTGATCACCACGCTCGTCCTGCTCGGCCAGGTGCTGGAGCTGCGAGCACGCAGCCAAACCAACGCCGCCATCAAGGCGCTCTTGAAACTGGCGCCCAAGACGGCACGCCGCATCGACGCCGGCGGCGCGGAAGAAGACGTTCCGCTGGAGAGCGTCCACGTTGGCGATCGCCTGCGCGTGCGCCCCGGAGAGAAGATCCCCGTGGACGGCGTCGTTCTCGATGGCGCCTCGTCCGTCGACGAGTCGATGATTACGGGGGAGCCGCTTCCGGTCGAAAAGGTTGCCGGAGACAAGATCATCGGCGCCACGGTGAACGGCACCGGCTCGTTCGTGATGGAGGCGCGCCGCGTCGGCAGCGAGACCCTGCTGGCGCAGATCGTGCAGATGGTGAGCGAAGCCAGCCGCAGCCGCGCCCCGATTCAGAAGCTTGCGGACACCGTCTCGGCCTACTTCGTGCCGGCGGTCGTGCTCGCTGCCGTCGTCACCTTCGTCGTCTGGCTGTTCGTCGGCCCTCAGCCGGTGCTGGCTTACGCCATCATCAACGCCGTCTCCGTCTTGATCATCGCCTGCCCGTGCGCGCTGGGTCTGGCTACCCCGATGTCGATCATGGTGGCTGCCGGTAAGGGAGCCTCCTTCGGCGTGCTCTTCAAGAACGCGGAGGCGATCGAGACGCTGCGGCGCGTGGACACCCTCGTTGTGGACAAGACGGGAACCCTGACGGAGGGACGCCCGCGCCTGCAGGACGTGGCGTCCCTGAACGGCTTCGACGAGGCGACGACGTTAGGACTGGCCGCCTCGCTCGAGCGGGGCAGCGAGCATCCCTTGGCGGCGGCGATCGTGCAAGGTGCGCAGAACCGGAACATCGCGCTCGAGCGCGTGGCGGAGTTCTCCTCGCTTCCCGGCAAAGGCGTGCACGGGCGCATTGGACAGCAAGACGTCGCACTGGGCAACGGCGCCATGATGGCGGCGCTAGGAATCGATGTCGCAACGGCAGCGGCGGACGCGGAGCGGCTGCGCACGCAGGGCAAGACCGCGATGTACGTCTCCGTCGACGGCACGCTGGCCGGATTGGTGGCCGTGGCCGATCCGATCAAGGAGACGACGCCCGAGGCGATTCAAGCACTCCACGCCGCCGGCATCCGCGTCGTGATGCTGACCGGCGACAGCCGCACCACGGCTGAGGCCGTGGCACGGCGTCTGGGCATCGACGACGTCGTAGCCGAAGTTCTCCCGGACCAGAAGGCGCAGATCGTCAAGCGGTTTCAAGACGAAGGGCGATTCGTCGCCATGGCTGGCGACGGCATCAACGACGCGCCCGCGCTGGCCCAGGCGCAGGTCGGCATCGCGATGGGCACCGGAACCGACGTCGCAATGGAGAGCGCGGGCGTGACCTTGGTCAAAGGAGACTTGCGGGGCATCGTGCGCGCGCGCCGGCTCAGCGAGGCGACCCTGAGGAACATCCGTCAGAATCTCGTCTTCGCGTTCATCTACAATGCCTTAGGCATCCCCATCGCTGCCGGCGTGCTCTACCCTGCCTTCGGCGTTTTGCTCTCCCCCATGATCGCGGCGGCCGCCATGTCCTTCAGCTCCGTCTCCGTGATCGGCAACGCCCTGCGGCTCAGAAGCGTGCGCGTTTAGGCGTGTAAGTATGCCCTGCGACCGGTGCTCTTTCGCACGGCCGCGCGGCGGCGTATACTGAAGCATCATGACGGCAGTAACCAGCCCGTTCGCCCGGTTCGGCTTCGACGTTCGGTATTCCGACCTCGTCGAAGAAGCACAACGGCGCGTAGCGGATGGGCGGCATGCATGCTACGAACTGCTCTACGTCGAGGACGGCAACGCCCCGCTCGGTTTTGCCTCGCACGTTCAACAGACGCATCCCGGCGACGTCTTCGTGATCCCGCCGGATGCAGCCCACCGTCATGGCGACCCCGCACGTCGCCGCACGTGGTCGCTGCAGTTTCGCGCAGACGCAGTTGACAGTGACATCCGGCGCGCGCTGATGCGTTTGGCGCAGCCAGATCCCGCCGAGCCGCAGAGCATCGTTCCGGAGGATGGCCGGCCGCGCTGGGAACAGCGCTTCCGCTTTCTTCGCAACGAATTGGCTCGAGCCGAGCCCGAGGAATCGCTCGTGCGCGCGCTGGTACGATCGATCTTTCGTGAGACCGTGCGGCTGGCGGATGCGCCCTGCGACAAGCGGGACCGCGACACGCTCGTGGGCGACGTCTTTCGCTTCATCGACGCGCGCTATCGCTATCCGATCGGCCTAGATGACGTTGCACGGGCCGTCGGCATGTCGGCAGCATATCTCACCAACCTCATGAGCCGGAGAACCGGCCGCACCGTCCATCAGTGGATCACCGACCGGCGCATCACCGCGGCGAAGTATCTGCTGGTCGCCGGTGACCTCTCCATCGGGCGGATCGCGCGGGAAGCCGGCTTCGGAGATGCCAGCCAGTTTGCGCGTTCGTTCAAGAAGGCGACGGAGCAGACGCCGAGGCTGTGGCGCGCTCTGGG
>SCQY01000309.1 GCA_004298665.1 bacterium
GCGAGGTCGGCCAGGATCGCCTGCTGCTCCTTCTTGTTCTTGAAGCGGGAGAGCTGCTCCACGCGCACGGGGAAGCCGGCGAAGCGCTCCTTGAACGTGCGCTCGTGCTGCGCCGCGAGAATGGTGGTGGGCGCCAGCAGCGCAACTTGCTTGTGGTCCGTGAGCACTTTGAAGGCTGCGCGAATCGCCACTTCCGTCTTGCCGTAGCCCACGTCACCGCAGAGCAGACGATCCATGGGGCGCCCGCGCTCCATGTCGTCTTTGATGTCGGCGATGGCCTTGAGCTGGTCGCGCGTCTCGTCGTAGGGGAAGGCTTCTTCGAGCTCCGTCTGCCACGGCGTGTCCGGCGGGAAGACGTGTCCCTGCGCCATCTCGCGCTCGGCGTAGAGCGCCACCAGCTCGTCGGCGATCTTCGAGATCGCGTCGCCCACCCGCGCCTTGGTGCGCGCCCAGTCCGAGCCGCCCATCTTCGAGAGGCGCGGCGCGGCGCCGTCCGCGGCGCTGAAGAGCGTGACCTGGTGCATCTGGTGCACGGGCACCAGAAGGCGGTCGTTGCCGGCGTAGCGCAGATCCAGGTAGTCGCTCGTGGCTCCCAGCACCGTCTCCGTGCGCAGGCCCACGTACTGGCCGATGCCGTGCACGGCGTGCACCACGAAGGCACCCACCTTCAGCTCGGCCAGCGTGACGGGAACGCCTTCTTTGACGGCGCGCAGCTTGGCGCGGCGCACGGGTTGACCGAAGAGCTCGCGGTCGCCCAGCACGCGCAGGCGCTGATCGGGGAGAACGAAGCCGTGCTCGATGCTGCCTTGATCTACGAAGAGATGGGCGCGCAGCGCCGCGCCCGCGCCGGCCACGGAGCGCAGGTGCAGGTGCACGGGCGTCTGATCGGGCTCCAGGCCGGCGCCGCGCAGCAGCTCGCGCACGCGCGTGGAGCTGGTGGTGACGATGGCCAGCGTCTCGCCGGCAGCCTGCCATTCGCGTGCCGCGCTCAAGAAGAGATCGATGGAGCGGTTGAAGTGCTCCGCATTGGCGCTGCTCACGGCGTGGCGTTCCAGGACGGGCGGGAGCCACGCGGGGTGCTCCGCGTCGATGCCGCCGGGAATGCTCAGCAGAGCGCGCTCGCGCAGCGCCGCGCCACAGCCGGCCAGCGCCGGGCGCGGTACCTCGAGCGCGGTCAGCAGGGCTTCGCCGACCAGCGCCTGGTCAACGGCGAGCTGCCCCTCGGCGTCGGCTTCGGCGACGGTGCGCAGGCGTCCGCGCGCGCTCTCCTCGTCGACGGCGCGCTCCAGCGACGCCAGCGTCGCCGGCTCCTCCAGCACCACGACGCCGCGCTCGTCGAGGTAATCCAGCAGCGTTGCCGGCTGCGCGTAAGCTAGCCCCGTCCACGCTGCGGGAACGTCGTGGCCGGCGGCCAGGAAGGCGCGTACGGCGGAGACGACGCCGTCTTCCCCAGCGGCACGCTCAACGACCCGCGCGCGCAGTGTATCATCGCGCAGCACTTCCAGCCAGGCGCCCGCGGTGATCTGCGCCACGCGCTGCGTCGAGCGCTGGGACTCGATCTCGAAGGCACGGATCTCCTCGACGTCGTCGCCCCACAGCTCCACGCGCACCGGCAGCGGCTGATCGGGCGGGAAGAGATCGAGGATGCCGCCGCGCACGGCGTACTCGCCGGCGGCGGAGACCACGTCGACGCGCCGGTAGCCCAAGCGGTGAAGGCGCTGTAGCGTGGCTTCGAAGTCGAGGGGCTTGCCTTCGGCGATCTCGATGCGCGCCTCGCGCAGCACGGCGGGCGGCGCCAGCGCCTGGCGCAGCGCGGCCAATGGAGCCACCACCAGCGCCGGCAGGCCGGCGGCCAGGCGCCCGAGCGCCGCCATGCGCGCCGCGCGTTCCGTGGGGTTGTCCAGCGTGCCGATCTGCTCGTCGGCGGGGCGCACCAGCGCTAAGCTCTCCGCCTGATCGGCTAGCCAATACGAAAGGTCCGAGAAGGTGCGCTCGGCTACGTCGGCCGTGGGCGTGATCACCAGCATCTGACCGCCCAAGGCTGCGTAGAGGCTGCCGATCAGGTAGGGCCGGGCCGCGGCCACCGTCTCGGTGAGGGCGAAGTGTGCACGGTGGCTGCGCAGGCGATCGGCGAGCGCGGCGAGGGGGCGGCTGGAGCTGGGAAGGGCCCGAAGCAGGGCCGGGGCGAGCGTGGGCATCGACTCACCGAGTCTACCACACCCGGCAAGTCGGGGCGACGAGGCTACGGGGTGTGCCAGCGTTCCGCGAACGCGCGCCGTGCCGGCCCCTCCCAGAGCTCGGCGAATCGGCGCGCCTCGCGCTCCAAATCCACGGAGTGGCTCGAGCTCTCCTCGGCGGCGACCAACTCTTCGATCGCGCGCGTGCACGCCGCGGGATGCTGTGCGATGGCGCGCGCCAGCGCCAGCCCGCGCTTCGCGGCGTCGTCGGCGATCTCGTCCACCAAGCCGTACGCGGCTGCCTCCTGCGCGGAGATCAAGCGCCCCGTCAGCATCAGTTCCAGCGCGCGCGAGCGCCCCACCGTGCGCACCAGGCGTGTGCGTCCGCCCCACGCGGGCATGAGCCCAACCTTCACCTGAATCGCGCCCAGCTGTACCGTTGGCCCGGCGATGCGGTAGTCGCACGCCAAGGCCACCTCCAGGCCGCCGCCGACGGCGTCGCCGTCCAGTGCGGCGATCACGAAGAGTGGTGCGGCCCAGAGCGTGTCGAGCACGTTCTGCATCTTGCGCGACGTGTGGAAGGCCTCGCCGCTTCCCGAGCGTGTCGCGTACACGTCTTGGTCGTCGCCGGAGTAGAATGCGCCGCCGTCACCGCGCAGAATCATCGCGCGCAGATCGTGATCGCGCGAGAGCACGCCCACCGCGTCGCGCAGCTCTTCGATCCGTTGTGCGGAGACGGCGTTGCGTATCTCGGGGCGCGCCAGCGTCAGCGTGGCGATTCCCTCTTCGGCGCGCTCCACGTGGATCGTTTCGTAGGTCATTTCCATCTCTCAGGCTCGGTCATTCCCGTTCGACCGCGGAGCGCAGCGTTCCGGGCAACGCGACCGGCGGCCCGAGCAGCAGGAGCAACGGCATGGCGTACTGCAGGACGGCCGCCACGAAGTTGTAGGCGACGTGCCCGGAGCCGTAGGCCGCGTCGAAGACGTAGCGGATGGCGCAGGTCAGCGTCAACGCCAGCAGCGCCAAGCCGGCGCGCGAGTCGATGGCGATCAGGGC
>SCQY01000310.1 GCA_004298665.1 bacterium
TCGCGTGCTCTATTTCCCACGCTGGATCGGCCGCCAGACCTTTGAGGCTCTCGACGAATGCGGGGACGGGATTCCCCCGTGAGGGGACGGCGATGAAGATCTTCACGCCTCCCCCTGCAGCGCTTCGCCGAAACCCGCCAGAAGCGACGAGGCGGTGCGCTCGAGCTCCTCGTCACGGATCGCCGTCGGCAGCAGTGAGGGCGTGAGGCGCAGCTGCACGAAGAAGCGCGTGATCGCTGCGAGGCTTGCCTCCGCGTAGGCCGCCAGAAGGCTGCTGACGTTCTCGACGTTGCCGCCTGCCGAGCGAGCGTGGCGGGGAAGCAACGCGGCGGTGATCTGCCGGTTGCGCACGAACGGCGGCGTCTTCTCCGCCGAGGCCGTTCGCTGAAGAAACGCAAGATCGGATGCGCCTAGCGTAGCGTAGAGGACGAGCGATCCCGCCTGCGCGGATGGGAGGGCCGCCTCGAGCGCCGTTGCATCGATGCGCTGGAGAGCATCGATTTGCTGGAGACGGTCGATAGGCGGAGGCGTGGCATAGTGCTCGAGCGAGGTGGCGCGCTTCATGCGGGCTTGCAGCATCAGGCGATTGAGCAGCCCGGCTTGCTCGGCGGAAAACTTGCCCAGGCCCAGCGAGTCCCCATTGCCTAGACCTTGCGGGGCAAAGCGCGCGATGAGCCCGTTGGCGACCATGAAGTGGCCGAGCAGACCGAGCGAGGAGCCGTCTTTGAGCACGCGACCGAGAAAACGCACGGTGGAGACGTCGATCGTGTTCCACAGCAGCGAGGTAGGGGCCGCATCGTGGGGAGCTGCGGCTGGCGCGAACGGCTCCGGTGCAGGCGGCTCCGGTACAGGCGGCTCCGGTACAGGCGGCTCCGGTACAGGCGGATCCGATGCAGGCGGCTCCGGTGTAGGCGGCTCCGGTACAGGCGGTGCCCAGGTGACCTCCGGCGTACTTGCGAGCGCCGCGTCGGCCGCCTCGTAGACCAGCTCCTCTTCGGGCTCGAGCTCGTACGGCGGCGGCTCGTCGGTTGGAGCGGGAGCCGCCGGCGCCGCGGGAGCCGCCGGCGCCGTGGGAGCCGATGGTTCGGGTGCGGCCAGATGCTGGGCAACCGCTTGGGCGAAGGCACCCACCCCGCTGCGCTCGACCTCGAGCGGCGCGATGCCTAGCGTTGCCGCACCGCCGGCGTTGAGGGTGCCCGTGATACGAAGCGGCTCGCGAGCGGCACCCAGCTTCGCCATCAACGCCAGGCGGCGGCGCTCGCCGGGGGCGATGGCTCCCAGATCCGCCCCTGCCGCGCCGAGCGCCACGCTGCCTTCGTCGACATCGGGTACTTCGCGGCCGTCGAGCGTCGTGGTGCCTGGACGGTACCCCGCATCGAGGGAGAGCGTAAGGCGCGCGAGGACTGAAGCGGGCGCGCCGCCCGCGTTCTCCACGACCAGCGCTACCGTCACGAGTGCGCCGGGAATCAGGCTGCGTGACGGCGAGACGTGGAGCGTGCCGAAGATGACCGCCTCTTGCAGCTCTGGCGTCTCGAGATCGACGCGCGCCGCCCCGCTAAAGCTCTCCTCGATGGCTTGGGGATCTTGTGCCCAGCGCCGTGGGCGTTCGGGCAAATCTAGGCGACTACGCTGCAGCTCCACCAAGCGCATGTCGGCGCTTTGTTCATCGTACTGTCGGCTCATCCCACTCGCTCGCGCGAGACCCGAACGCTCATCTCCGTTCGCCGGCTGCGCTTGGGAAGAGCCGCTGCAGCACGCCCGCCCACCATCCGCGCCGAGGCTCCGCAGGGGCGCCGTTTGTGGGAGGCTCCGGCAGCTCGGGAGAGGCGGCAGCGTCAGCGGCCGGCGTGGTGGACTCCACCACGACGAACGGCAGCGGCTGCGCCCCGGTGCGCCGCAGCGCTTCGTCCAGATGCTCGCTGAAGACCCCCCCGGCGCCGGACTCGGCTGCCGCCACCATGGCTGCGTGCCCGAGGACGATCGCGCGGCGCGGATAGCCGCTGCTTGCCCGCACCAGACCCTCCATCGCCTCGTCGCTGAAGATACGCTGGCCTTCCGGGAGCCCGGCGCGGTGGAGGCGGTGCGCCAGCAAGACCGCGAGCTCTCCCGGATCGAGCGGGCGCAGCTCGACCCATTGGTCGACTCGATCGGCGACGTTTTGCTTGGCGCGGATGTTCTCGGTCAACTCGGGCTGCCCGAAGAGCAGCACGTTGAGCAGCTTCTTTTCGGGCACCTGGTAGTTGAGCAAGAGACGCAGAACCTCGAGGCCAAAGGGTTGCAGCAGCTGCGCTTCGTCGATGATCAGGACGATCGCGTGGTTCTCGAGGACGCCCATGTCGAAGAAGAGGTTCTTCAGCGCGTTCTTGAGCGATGCGCTCGAGCGTGGGGGTAAGTTGAGTCCGAAGACGCGGCCGATCGCGATCAGCATCTCGGTCTCGCTGCCGAAGGCGGGATCGAGAATCTTTCCGAAGGCGACGCTCTCATCTTTGAGGCAAGAGAGCTCGAGCGCGGCCGAGAGCGAGGTCTTGCCGGCACCGACGGGGCCGGTCACGATGACGAGCCCGCGGCCGTCGGCGATGGACGACTCCAGCCGCGTCATGGATTCGCGGACGCGCGGCGTCTCGCAAAAGAACTCGGGGTCCGCCGTATCGAGGAACGGGTCTCGGGCCAAGCCGAAATGCGTGAAGTAGCGGCGCATCGTCGAGGGCCCTGTTCGCCGCCGTGGAATGGTTTCCCCGGCGTGGCGCTTAGCGGATGACGGACCTCTTGGCATGGTGCGCGAGGACCTCTTCGCGCCACGGAGACGGCAAAACCGAAGGCATGGGGCCGAACATCGCTCCGTACGGCAGGCGGGACCAACGCTTGGCGACGTGCGCGTGCGCGGAGAAGTATGCGGCGTCGGGCGACCATCCGGAGCTGTCCGAATGGTGCTCGCACTCGGCGAGTACGGCGTAGTTGCGCAGACCCCGTGCTCGCGCCGCCAGTGAGATCTGCGCTCCGTACGCATGGAACCCGGAGAGCGTCTCGTCGAAGCGCAGCCCGGAATCGCGGCGCACGATCAGCAAGAGCTCGTCGAGCGTGTCCACATCGGCGGGAAGGTTCCATGGAAAACCCCAGCGCCTGCGTGCCGTCCCGTCGAACAGCGAGCCGGCGTACTGCAGGCGCTCGCCGTCGAAGCGCGCCCCCGCACAGCCGAGTATGCCCCACTCAGGGTCGCACCGGTCGAGGGTCTGCAACGTCACTTCGAGCTGGCTCTCCCACCACGGCGGAAGATAGACGTCGTGATGAACGAATGCGACGATCCCATGCTGTGCCTGTGCCAGGCCTTCATTGAGACCGCTCGCAGCCGACGCCGGGTTGGCGATGACGGTCAGTTGATGCCGGTGCGAGGCAAAGATCGCTGAGGAAGCGAGATCCCGCTCGAAGATCTCCGGTCGATGTGTGATGACGACGAAGCTGACGGACCGAGCGGCGCAATAGGGGATCGTCGTACACTCGATGGACGCCGTCTGCCCGAGTGCCGCGGCCATCCAGCGAAACGGGTATGCCGGAGGAAGGGAGGCTGGGACGGTGCCGGGCACGGCGCTTACACGCACGACGGCGCGCCGCTCGTGGACGAGCCGACTTGCCGTCTCGTCATACGACGTGACGAAGGACGTCATATCTGCAGCGCGCGAGAACGTGAACGGAATCCTGAGTCGTTCTTCCACTCTCGCGGCGCCTTCTTAGCGCTCAGAAGGGTATCCTTCCCAGCCGTAACGTCGCCGCAATGTTGTGCCGATAACCATCGTGGGCTGGGATTTTCCGGCCGGCCAATGGGGTATCCGCGGTGTTCGACGACGCATCCATCTTGATTACCGGTGGTACCGGCTCGTTTGGGCGCAGGTTCACCAGAACGCTGCTGACTCGCTTCAAGCCGCGGCGCGTCGTCATCTTCTCGCGCGACGAATACAAGCAGTTCGAGATGCAGCAAGAGTTCAAGCATCCGGCTCTGCGCTTCTTTCTCGGCGACGTGCGAGACGAGGGACGCCTCAGGCAGGCCATGCGGGGAATAGAGTATGTTATCCACGCAGCGGCGCTCAAGCAAGTTCCCGCCGCTGAGTACAATCCGATGGAATGCATCAAGACGAACATCAACGGCGCGCAAAACGTGATCACCGCCTCTCTCGAGAACGAAGTCAAGCGCGTGATCGCGCTGTCGACCGACAAGGCCGCCAATCCCGTCAACCTCTACGGAGCAACGAAGCTCGCTTCGGACAAGCTGTTCGTCGCCGCCAACAATCTCGCCGGCGGACATCCCACGCGTTTCGCTGTCGTGCGCTACGGCAACGTCGTCGGGTCGCGCGGCTCTGTCTTGCCCTTCTTCAAGCGGCTCTTGGCGGAAGGGGCGCAGGAGCTGCCCGTCACGGACCCGCGCATGACGCGATTCTGGATCACGCTGCAGCACGGCGTCGACTTCGTCATCGCGATCACCAAGCGCATGCACGGCGGCGAGCTCTTCGTGCCCAAGATCCCTTCGGTGCGCATTACCGATCTCGTCGAGTCGCTCGCCCCCGGCATCGGGACGCGTCATATCGGTATTCGCCCAGGGGAGAAGCTCCACGAAATCATGTGTCCGCGTGACGAGGCGCACTTAACTCTCGAGTTCCCGCGTCACTACGTCATCCAGCCGACGATCACGTTCTCTGCGCCTGCCGACTATGCGCTGGACGGCATGGGCGAGCGGGGAGTCCCTGTAGCTGACGAATTCGAGTACAGCTCGGGGACCAACGAACATTTTCTCTCGATAGAGGAGTTGCGGGAACTCAACGCAGCATGAAGACGATTCCCTACGGCCGCCAAGATATCGTCGACGACGACGTGGCGGCCGTCGTCGAAGTCTTGCGTTCCGATTGGCTCACGCAGGGGCCGAAGATCGAGGAGTTCGAGAGAACGGTTGCCTCGGCATGCGGCGCCGCGCAGGCCGTAGCGGTGAGCAGCGGCACTGCCGCGTTGCACCTGGCCTGCCTTGCGCTCGACGTTGGCCCGGGCGACGTGGTCTGGACGACGCCCAACACGTTCGTTGCTTCGGCGAACTGCGCACGGTATTGCGGAGCCGACGTCGATTTCGTCGACATCGACGAGCGAACGTACAACATCTGCGCCGCAGCGTTGAGGGTGAAGCTGCGGGAGGCGGCACAGCGGGGGCGCCTGCCCAAGGCCGTGGTTGCCGTGGCGTTCTCCGGCCAGCCGGCCGACATGGCGGAGATCGCCGAGCTAGCGGGGGAGTACGGCTTTGCCGTGGTCGAGGATGCTTCGCATGCACTCGGGGCCGAGTACCGGGGCCACAAGGTCGGCGACGGGGCCTACGCCGACTTGACCGTCTTCAGCTTTCACCCGGTGAAGCTCGTGACGACTGCGGAAGGCGGAATGGTCGTCACGAATCGCAATGCCCTTGGGGAGCGCGTTCGCAGGCTGCGTACTCATGGCATCACCCGCGCGGCATCGGAGGTGGAGGCGAGCGGCGAGGGGGGCTGGTACTACGAGCAGCTCGAACTCGGCTATAACTATCGCATGACAGATCTCCAAGCGGCGCTCGGTACCAGCCAGATGGCGCGACTTGAGGGATTCCTGGAGCGGCGGCGCTACCTCGCAGCACGCTACGACAGACTGCTGGGCGGGTTTCCGCTGATCACGCCATGGCAGGCGCCGGAACGACTGTCGGCGTGGCACCTCTACGTCGTGCAGATCGACCCCGCGCGCACGCCGCTGAAGCGTCGCGATGTCTTCGATGCGATGCGCGCTCGCGGGATCTTGGTCAACGTCCACTACATCCCCGTGCACCTGCAGCCGTACTATCGTCGTCTAGGGTTCCGCGCAGGCGCTTATCCCGTAGCTGAAGCTTACTACGAACATGCCCTCAGCCTGCCGCTGTACTTCGGACTCACGGACGAGGATCAGGATCGCGTCGTCTCGACCTTGGCGGAGGTGCTCCGATTAGGAGCGTAGCGATCGTCCAAGCACGCGCGGGCTCGACGCGCCTGCCGGGAAAGGTGCTCAAGCGGCTCTGCGGGCGTACCGTCTTGGAACACGTGGTGCGTCGCGTTCGCGCGTGCGAAGATCTCGACGTTGTGGTCGTCGCCACCAGCGAGGGGCCCAACGACGACGCCGTTGCCGGTGTGGCGCAGCAGTGCGGGGCGGAGGTCTTCCGCGGCAGCGAAAATGATGTTCTCAGCCGATTCCACGGCGCCGCTCGTGAGACTCGAGCCGGCGTGGTCGTTCGAATCACCGCCGATTGCCCGTTGCTCGACCCGCAGGTGTTGAAGAAGGTCTATCGACGCTTTCGCGAGAGCGAGGGGGCCGACTACGTGAGCAATACGCTTGTGCGGACGTACCCGCGAGGTTTGGACGTCGAGGTGATGAGCGCCGCCGCGCTCGAGCGAGCGCATGCCGAGGCTCGAAAACCTTACGAGCGCGAGCACGTGACACCATTCATCTATGGCCACCCAGAGCTTTTCACGCTCGAAAACGTAGCTTGGGATCGCGGAGACTTCGCGCTCCATCGCTGGACGCTCGACACGAGCGAGGATTTCGCCTTCATTACGACCGTCTACGAAGCGCTTTATCGAGACGGGAGCGTCTTCGGTGCGGCCGAGGTTCTCGCGCTGCTCGATCGCAGACCAGAGCTGGCGGCGATCAACGGCGCCGTTCGCCAGAAAGCTCTCGGCGAGTAGTTCATGCGGCTGTTCATCCGAGCGGATTCCTCACTGCAGATCGGCACGGGACACATCATGCGCTGCCTGACGGTGGCGACCGCGCTCCGGCATCACGGGTTCGAGCCCGTGTTCATCTGCCGTACGCTTCCGGGCGACGTCACTTCGCTCGTCGAGCGGCGCGGGTTCGATGTGCGACGTCTACCACCGCCGGCGGCGGGAGATGCCTCCAGCGACAATGACGCGTCGCTGACGCGTTCGGCAATCGGTGGCGAGACGGGATGGCTAATCGTCGATCACTATGCGCTGGATGCGCGCTGGGAGCGTGACGTGCGCCCGCACGTCGAGGGTATTGTGGCCATCGACGACCTCGCCGACCGGCCGCACGCATGCGACGCGCTGTTGGATCAAGGTCTGTATGCGGATGCGGCGATACGCTATCAAGCCCTCGTCGGGCCGGCCACGCGTTTGTGGCTGGGGCCCGCATTCGCCCTGCTGCGGGACGAGTTCATGCATGTTGGACGAAACGTGCGAGCGCGCGACGGCCAGGTGCGGCGCTTGCTGATCTCCCTTGGCGGCAGCGATCCTGCGGGCTTCACGGCCATGACGCTCGAGGCCGTGCGCGCCGTCAATGGGTTTCAAGCGGCGGTCGATGTGGTCGTGCCGCCTTCCAACCCGCATCGGGCGCGGATCGTAGCGCTGGCGGCCGGCGCCCGCGACGTCACGGTGCATGGCTACGTCGAGCGTATCTCGGATCTCATGAGTGCTGCGGATCTTGCCGTCGGCGCCGCCGGAATGACGGCCTGGGAGCGTTGCGCCATGGGTCTGCCGACGGTGCTGCTGGTGCTCGCCAAGAATCAGGAGAACGTGGCAGCCGGCGTCGCGCAAGCAGGCGCGGCCTGGAATTTGGGTGATGCCGGCAGTGTGACGCGAGAGCGCGTGGGCTCCGCGATCGCGCATGCGGTCGACGCCCCCGACGAGGTGCGGCGAATGTCCGTAGCGGCGCTGGCGTTGATGCGCGGTGCGGGCACCAGTTGGCGAACGTCATTCTTGGCGCTGATGCATGGCGAGGCGGCGTATGATCCCGCGTGACGCATACCGGCTTCGGCCGATCGCCCGGGAGGACCTGGATCTGCTGCTGGCGTGGCGCAACGCTCCACATATCCGGCGTTGGATGTACACGCAGCGCCCCATCTCTCGCGAAGAGCATGTGGCGTGGTTCGAGCGCGTGCGGACGATGGAGAGCGCGCGACATTTGATCTTCGAGTGTGCCGGCAACCCGCTAGGCGTCATGAACTTCGTGGGAATCCGTTCGGACCGGACGGAAGCTTCTTGGGGCTTTTACCTCGCTGCGGCCGAGCCGCCGCGGGGGATGGGCATGAAGCTCGGCGTCGTGGGGCTGGCGTTCGCGTTCGAGAGCCTCGAGCTGAGCAAGGTGCGCGCGGAGGTCTTGACGAGCAACGAGCGCAGTCTCGCGTTTCACCGGAAACTCGGTTTTCGGGACGAAGAGGTTCTCGTCCAGCACGCAGTCGACGACGGTCGATGCGAAGACGTCAACGTGCTGGGGCTCGTACGCGATCACTGGCGTCTGTCACGGGAGCGTTTCGAGCGCTCTGCGTTCGGTGAGGAAGGGCGATGAAGGACTTCGATCTCGCAACGCGCCTGGTGGGTCCACACGTGCCCCCGTTCATCATCGCCGAGATGTCAGGAAATCACAACCAGTCGCTCGAGCGCGCGTTCCAGCTGGTTGATGCCGCGGCGAAGGCTGGCGCGCATGCGATCAAGCTGCAGACGTACACGGCGGACACTCTGACGATCGACTGCGAACGGCCCGAGTTTCGCATCTCCGATCCGAGCAGCCTGTGGCATGGACGGACGCTCTACGATCTCTATCGCGAGGCGTACACGCCCTGGGAGTGGCACGAGCCGATCTTCGCCCGAGCGCGCGAGCGCGGCCTGATTCCTCTGAGCACGCCGTTCGACGCGAGTGCCGTCGCGCTGCTCGAGAGCCTTGCTGCACCGTGCTATAAGATCGCTTCTTTCGAGAACGCGGATCTCTCGTTGATCCGTCTGGTTGCTAGCAAGAGAAAGCCCGTCATCGTCTCGGTTGGTATGGCTACCATTGCCGAGATCGACGACTTGGTGCGCGCAATACGTGCCGAAGGCTGCGAAGACATCGTGCTGCTGAAGTGTACGAGCACCTACCCCGCAAGCCCCGATGACTCCAATTTGCGGACCATCCCCCATCTGCGCGAGCTCTTCGCCGTACAGGTGGGCCTCTCTGATCATACGACGGGAATTGGCGTGGCCGTCGCAAGCGTGGCGTTCGGGGCAACCGTGATCGAGAAGCATGTTACGTTGCGCCGCGCCGATGGGGGCGTCGACGCGGCCTTTTCGCTCGAGCCTGAAGAACTCGCAGCGTTGGTTAGCGAGACGGAGCGGGCATGGCGAGCGCTGGGAGCAATCCGCTACGGCCCGACTGCGGCCGAGCGGCCGTCACTAGCATTCCGGCGATCCATCTTCGTCACGCGCGATCTGCGCGCCGGCGAGCCGTTGACGCGCGAGAACGTGCGGGTCATCCGCCCGGGGCATGGCCTCGCGCCGCGGCACTATGACGAAGTGCTGGGGCGCCGGGTTCGGCACGACGTCGAGCGGGGAACTCCGCTTGCCTGGGAACTCCTCAAATGACGCCGGCCTCAAGGACGCTCGCGCGGCGGGCGATACCGTAAAGATGAGCGGAACGATGCCGATGGGATCCGAGGAGTCGCTGATCGCTTGGAAGACCCAAGCCTGGACCAACCCCCAGACGGTGGCTTGGTACGCTCAGCGGATGAACGAGAACACGGGCACCAACCGGCTGAAGAACCTGGTCGAAATCGAGCTCTGCTTGCGTCACGCCGCCGGCGATCGCGTGCTCGACGTGGGCATCGGTACGGGACGCGGCAGCATACCGCTGCTCTCCAGGGGGTGTCACGTCACCGGCGTCGACAGCTCGCAGGCGATGCTGGACCAGTGCAGGCGGGAGGCCGGGAAGTCACCGATCGAGCTGCTGCGGGCGGACATCGCGAGCCTGCCGTTCCCCGATGCCTCGTTCGACACGCTGATCTCGCTCAACGTTCTCGTGCATTTTCCTCACTGGCGCGGCGTCCTGCGGGAGTGGGCTCGCGTCGTCCGGCCCGAGGGCCGGCTGATCTTCGACGTACACTCGCTCGACCACGTGGAAGCCGTCTCACGCGCACACGCCGTGCCCGTCGAGGAGCTGCTCGCGCCGGAGCGGCAAACGGAGCGCTACACGCTGCGGGTGCGTGCGGAGGATTTGGTCGACGAGGCCGAATCACTCGGCCTCTCCGTCGTCGCGATCGTTCCCTATGCCGCGGTGCTCGGAGGAGGGAACCGTAACTTCTGGCTCGACGACTCGCGCGCGTACGGCTATCTGTGGGAGCGCCTCCTCTCGTGGATGGCGGTCGACGAGCCGCTCTTCAGGTTTGGCCGGTTTCTCGAGGAGTCGCTCTTCGCGCACTTGACCACGCAGACGACGGGCCGCTTCATGGCCGTGCTCTCCCGTACGTCCGACCCTGCCGCAAATCGAACCTGGTTGCAACGCAACCAGCGAATCAACGAAGCGTTGGCGCATGGTCTGTCCGCTCCCGTGCTCTCCGATGTCATCCCAGGTGATGTCGCCGCTTGGCAAGCCGAGTTGAACGGGCATTTGGATTATCGCCGCAACGAGCTGATGCTTTCCTTTTTCTGCACGGCTTTTGCCTCGTTTCTCGACGCCGGCTGCGGCGAGGACGTCCTGGCTCCGCAGCATCTGGCCGCATTACGGCGTTACGTCAGGAAGTGGCGCATCGATAAAGCGACGCGGCACTTCGTGAAGTCCTGGCATCGCACGCCCTCTGTCCAGGAGGCGCTGACGTGCGCCGGCGTGTCGCTAGGAGCGGGCCTCGAGTACGAGCTTACGCGCGATCTGCTCGACGCGGTGGGCGCGTTCGACGAGGGAGGGTAGCGGTGGAGGCCATCGTCTCGCTGTTGTGGGGCAAGAATACCGAGGTCCTGCGGCACTACTCGACTCGCCGGCGCCGCCTCGTGTTGACGTTGACGGGCTTCGCCGGGAGCGATGCCATATCCGCGCGCGCCATCCAAGACGCCGGCGGCTCCGTCCAGCTGCTGGAGATGCTGTTGCCAGACGGGCGGATCGAAGAGATCCGCTCCGATGCCGCGAGCCGCGCGCACGCCGTTGCGCATGCGGTAACAACGGAGCAATGGCCGGAGTTCTGCGGCGCTACGGCGTGCGGCGTTGAGCGCGTCCGCGGCGTACTGATCGATCGCTTGGCCGAGCGCCTGCTGCCGGAGCTGGTGCTCGTGGAGGCGCTCGAAGTTGCTCGCCGCACGCACGCAATCGAGCTTGTCGTCGTGAACGAAGACGTGACCAGCCTCGGCAAGACGGCGGCGTTGTGGGCACGAGCGCACAGCGTCCCGGTGGTTCATCTCGCGCATAGCGAGATTCTCGGTGAGCTCTACACCGTCCATCGCGAGTTTCACGCCGATGCCATGCTGGCATTCGGGCCGCATGGGACGGAGCCGTACCGGGATCTGGGCATCGAGCAGCAGCGCCTACCGGTCGTCGGCAATCCGGCGTGGGATCGCTACGACGCGCTGATCGCTCAGCGTGCGGCGCTGCGAAGCGAAGTCTATCGGCAGCTCGGCTTGAGCGAGCGAGCGCCGCTGGTGCTCTTCGGCACGACGTGGGCGGCGCGCTTGAGCGCACATGACGTGCCGGATCTCTACGAACGCAGCGTGCGGGCATTCCTCACGGCGGTGCGTATCGTCCGTGCCGCTGGAATCGACCTCAACGTCGTCGTCAAAGACCGCCCTGCAAATGCGGGCATCGGCAAGCCGCTGCTGGACAGGCTTGCGGGCGAGATCGGCATCGACACGGACGCGTATCGTTACGCAACGAATGAGACGGAAGCGCTGATCGTCGCGAGCGACGTGGTGGTTTCCGTCGACTCGAACCTCTCCATCGAGGCGATGATCGCCCAGGTCCCGGCGCTCAACCTGTGGGACGAACGGAGTTGGACGTTGGGGCCGTGTTTCGGTGCCGCGGACGGCATCGTGCAGACGACCGGTTCGGACCTGGCCGCGGCGATCGCCGGCGTGATCACCAATCCAGGCTTCCGGAATGCCGTGCTGGCGGGCATGAACGCGCAGCGCCACCGGTACTACGCGGGAGGCGGGGCGGCACGCCGGGCAGCCGAGGCGCTCATCGGTTACGCTCGAGTACCCGAATCAGCGCCGTCGAACGGCGCGCCGGTCTATCCGTGGCAGTTGCTGTCGATGGAACACGGGAACGATCTGCACGCAGGCTATATCGACCAGCCGCGCAGCGAGCTCTTCCACCTCTTCGATCATCCGCCGCGCTGCGTGCTGGACGTCGGCTGTTTCACGGGTGCCACCGGGCAGGCCATCAAGCAGCAATACCCTGGCGTCCGTGTTCTGGGCATCGAGCTGAACCACGCGGCCGCGCAGGTCGCGGCGGGGCGCATCGACCGCGTCTTCGAGCGGAAGATCGAAGAGTTGGATTTCATCGCCGAGGGCATCCAGCCGGGCAGCATCGATACCGTCGTCCTCGCCGACGTGCTCGAGCACATCTACGATCCTTGGAACATGATGCTCCAACTGCGGCCGTGGCTCACCGAGGATGCGCAGGTCGTCGCCAGCATTCCCAACTCCCGGAACCTGTTGCTCATCCTCGATCTCGTCGGAGGGCGCTGGAGGTACGAGCCGGCGGGTCTGCTCGACGTGACGCATATTCGTTTCTTCACCAAGGACGAGATCGTTCGATTCTTCTCCGAAACCGGTTTTGAAGTTGTGAAGATGGCCAGCGCGCCCGACGTGCGGCTCAACTCGGTGGTGGGCCCGACTGATGCAGCAACGGACATCGACCTGGGGAAAATGGTGCTCAAAGGGGTCTCTCCCGAGGAGCTCGCGGAGCTCAAGACGCTGCAGTTTCTGGTGTTGGCGCGCCCGAACGGCCGCGCCGCCGGCCCGAGAATGAAGATCTGACGCCATGGCGCTTTTGGGGACCGGATACATCTCACGCAAGGCCGGCTAAGCCTAGTCGCAAGCCGGCTCTCTAGACGGGCGTGCTATACTCTAACGGTTGATCCCATCTCACCCGCCACGGACGGAGGGTGCTATGGTCCCAAGACGGGGAGCCCACGAGGGGCGAACCAGGGTCCAGAAAGGCGAACCCATGCCCGCCAACGTTTCGATGAAGGCCTTGCTCGAGGCCGGTGTCCACTTCGGCCACCAGACCCGCCGCTGGAACCCGCGGATGAAGCCGTTCATCTTCCAGGAGCGCAACGGCATCCACATCCTGGACCTCTCCAAGACCGTCGTCATGCTCCGCCAGGTCTACGACGCCGTCTACCAGATGGCCGCGGCCGGTAAAGTCATCCTCTTCGTCGGCACCAAGAAGCAGGCGCAGGACGTGATCAAGGAAGAGGCGCTGCGCGCCGGGACCTTCTTCATCAACCAGCGCTGGCTGGGCGGCACCCTGACGAACTTTTCGACCATGCAGAAGCGTATCGCGCGCCTGCGCGAGCTCGAGGGGATGAAGGAACAGGGCACCTTCGATTTGCTTCCCAAGAAGGAAGTAGCCAAGCTCGAAGATGAGATGGAGCGCCTGGAGAAGTTCTTCGGCGGCATCAAGGACATGCACCGCCTGCCGGACGCCGTCTTCATCATCGATCCCAAGAAAGAGCGGATCGCCGTGCTGGAGGCGCGCAAGCTCCACGTCCCCATCATCGCCGTCATCGACACGAACTGCGATCCCGACGAAATCGACTACCCTGTGCCGGGCAACGACGATGCGATTCGCTCGGTGCGCTACATGGCCAGCAAGATAGCCGACGCGATCATCGAGGGCAAGACGGAAACGGAGAGCGCGTACGCCTATGCCGCCGAGGCGGACGAGGGTGAGTATGCCGAGACGGCCGAGACGATCGGCGAGCCGGCAGCCGGGGAACCCGCGCAGGCATAAACGCAGCGAATCGCCAACGAACAGATGCTCGAAGAGAGGCTGATGCAAGGCCTCTCTTTCGTGCGACGGACGAATAAGAAGGACTTCCAAGATACATGAGCAGCAGTCAGACCACCTACAGGCCTCGTGCCGAGGAAGTCAAGAGTCTTCGTGAGGCCACCCAGGCCGGCATGATCGAGTGCCGCAATGCGCTCGCCGAGGCGGGCGGCGACTTCGAGAAGGCCAAGGCCAAGCTGGCGGCCGCCGGCGCTGAGAAGCTTGCCAAGAAGGCCGAGCGAACGGCCAATCAGGGCTTGGTCGAGTCGTACGTCCACGCAGGCGGAAAGATCGCCTCGCTGATCGAGGTCAACTGCGAGACCGATTTCGTCGCGCGCGGCGAGAAGTTCGCCGGCCTGGCGAAAGATCTCGCGATGCAGATCGTGGCGATGAGCCCGCTGTACGTCGACCGCTCCGCGATTCCCGAGCCGATGATCGCGGAGAAGAAGGCCGAGTTCGAGAGCCAGGCCCCGGCAGGCAAGTCTCCCGAGGTCAAAGAGAAGATCATCACGGGTAAGCTCGAGAAGTGGTTCGGTGACGTCTGCTTGGTCGATCAGCCGTTCGTCAAGAGCGACTCCGGACAGACGGTGGCGGAGCTGATCGCAAGCGTTGCGGGCGTGCTGGGAGAGAAGATCAAGGTCAAGCGTTTCGCTCGTTTCGCGCTGGGCGAGTAAATAGAGCAGTGGGCCGGTGCGGGCCGGCCGGGGAGAGCAGCGTGTCGGGTCCCAAGTATCGTCGAGTCCTGCTGAAGCTCTCCGGCGAAGCCCTCGCCGGAAGCGAGTTGAACATCGACCCGTCGATCACCTCATCGATCTCCCGGCAGGTGGCGCAGGTGCGGGACGACGGGGTGGCCGTAGCCATCGTGGTGGGCGGCGGCAACATCTGGCGCGGCAAGGAGGCCGAGGCGCACGACGGCATGGAGCGCGCGACCGCCGACTACATGGGCATGCTCGCCACCGTCATCAATGCGCTTGCCCTGCAGGACGCTCTCGAGCGTCTGGGCGTTCCAACGCGCGTGCAGTCGGCCATCGAGATGCACCAGATCGCCGAGCCCTACATCCGCCGGCGCGCCGTGCGCCATCTTGAGAAGGGGCGCGTGGTGATCTTCGCGGGCGGCACGGGCAATCCGTACTTCACCACCGATACGACGGCCGCGCTGCGCGCAGTTGAGGTGGGGGCCGAGGCGATCTTCAAGGCCACCAAGGTCGACGGCATCTATACGGCCGATCCGCAGACGCACCCCGAGGCCATCCGCATCCGCACGCTCGACTACTTGGAAGTCCTGCAGAAGGGCCTCACCGTGATGGATAACACGGCGCTCACGCTATGCATGGACAACGCTCTGCCGATCATTGTCTTCGATTTACGCCAGGAGGGGAACATCCGCCGCGTGATCTGGGGCGAGGAGATCGGCACCTTCGTGGGGAGACGGCACGATGCTCCAGCCACTGTTTAAGGAGACCGAGGAGAAGATGGCCAAGGCCATCGAGGCAACCCGTCAGGAGTTCGCCTCGATCCGCACGGGCCGCGCCTCGACCGCCCTGCTCGACCGCCTCACCGTGGAGGCCTATGGCCAGGAGATGCCCCTCAAGCAGGTGGCGACCATCAACGCCCCCGACGCCCGTTCCCTGATCATCCAGCCGTTCGACAAGAACACGGTGGGAGACATCCGCAAGGCCATCGAGAAGAGCGATCTCGGCCTGACCCCCAACGTGGATGGCACGGTCATTCGGCTTGGTATCCCGCCGTTGACCGAGGAGCGCCGTAAGGACCTGGTCAAAGTCGTCCGCAAGAAGGGCGAGGAGGGCAAGGTAGCCGTTCGCAACGTCCGGCACAAGGCGGTGGACGAGCTCAAGACGCTCCACAAGGATGGGCAGATCTCGGACGACGACCAGAAGCGAGCGCAGGATCAGATCCAGAAGCTGACCGATAAGTACAGTAAGGACGTCGACGCACTGGTGGCGCACAAAGAAAAAGAGATCATGGAAGTCTAGGTGGAGTGCACGAGAACGCGGACGATGGACGAGTCGTTGCTCGTCCCGTTACGCGAGGCGCGCGGGAGCCTTGGTCCCATCGGCCGGCTGATCGTGCTCGCTCCGCCGCACCCCGCGATCGGTATCGGTGAGTTGCGCGTCCTGCGGGTTGACCCCGCGGATGCCGAGGGGAGGCCTACAGTGATCGTCTCCTACGAAGGCTACGAGCGTCTCGCGTGACCGCGACCGACGAATTGGCCAAGCCCAACGCGGCAACGCACGGCTTCAAGCGCCGCGTCGTGATCGGCGTGATGCTGGCGGTCGTCGGCATCGGGTCGATCTTCTACCAGCCGGCCTTCGACGTCTTGGTCTACGTCATCGCCGTGGGAGCGCTCTGGGAGCTGCATAAGCTCGACGAGCGCAAGGGCTCGCCGCTCCATTGGCCGGTGGCGCTTGCCGCCGTCAGCGGTTACGTGCTGCTGGCCGCCTTCGGGAAGCTGCCGCATTACGAGCGTGACTTGATCGGGCTCACGATCCTCGCATCGTTCATCTACGGGCTCCTGCGCGCCGGCAGCGGCTACCTCTTGCGCACGGCGGTGACGGTGATCGCCGTGCTCTATATCGGTAAGCTCATTACCTACTACATCGTGCTGCGCAACATGGTCCCCGACGGGCTCGCACTCACCGTCTATGCCGTGGTGCTGGTGGCCGTCACCGATACCGCGAGCATGCTGGTGGGGATTCGCCTCGGGCGCCATCGGCTGACGCCCATATCGCCGCGCAAGACCGTCGAAGGAGCCGCGGGCGGCTTCGTCGTTGCCATAGCCGTCGGCGTGTTGGCGGGGATCCAGACGCCGTTAGGATTCGCGCCTTGGCAGGCGGCGTTGATCTCCGCGGTTACTTCCCTCGCGGCAATCCTGGGCGATCTCGTTGAGTCCGCGCTCAAACGCGATGCGCGCGTGAAGGACGCCGGATCGGCGATCGGCAGCCACGGCGGCGTGCTCGATCGCTTCGACTCCTACCTGTTCAGCGGCATCGCCTACTACTGGATGCTCCATCTGCTGCGTGGCCCCTTCGCGCGATGAACGGGCCTGCCCTCAAGCGCGTCGCGATCCTGGGAAGTACGGGCTCCATCGGGACCCAAGCTCTCGACGTGATCGCCGCGAACCCCGAGCGCTTCCGCGTGGTTGCGCTGGCCGCGGGACACCGGGTTGATGAACTCCTGACGCAGGCCCGCGCCTTCGGGCCGGCGATCGTCTCGGCCGCCGAGACGGAGGGCGCGGAGCGCCTGCGCGCCGGCCTTCCCAACCTTCGTGTGGAATGTGGGGAAGCGGGCCTCTTGGCCTGCGCTCTCGAGTCTCAGGCCGACATCGTTCTGGCCGCCACCGACGGCGCCGTCGCGATGGAGGCGGTCTTCGCCGCCGCGCGCGCCGGCATCGACGTCGCTTTGGCCAACAAGGAGGTCATCGTCTCGCTGGGCGAGGCTCTGATGGCGCAGGCGGCACGCTCCGGGGCGCGCATCATCCCCGTCGACTCCGAGCACAGCGCGATCTTTCAATGCCTGGAGGGCGAGCCGGCGGCTCGCCTGCACAGCATCGTCCTAACGGCCAGCGGCGGCCCCTTCTGGGGGCATCGGCGCGAGGATCTCGAGGCCGTCACCGTGGACGACGCGCTGCGCCATCCCACCTGGCAGATGGGCACGAAGAATACGATCGACTCCGCCACGATGATGAACAAGGGCCTGGAGGTGATCGAGGCCTGCCGGCTCTTCGGCCTTCCGCCGGAGCGTGTGCGCGTCCTAGTTCACCGGCAGAGCGTGGTCCACGGGCTGGCGATCTTCTCCGACGGTAACGTCAAGGCGCAGGTGGCGGTGCCGGATATGCGTCTGCCGATCGGCTATGCGTTGGCCTATCCGCAGCGCCTCGAGCGTTCCCCGCTGCCCCTCGAGCCGCTCGCCTTACTGGGCGGGAGCGGGTGCGTCACGCTGACCTTCGAGGAGCCGGACGAGCATCGCTTTCCTTGCTTAGCTTTGGCCTACCGCGCCTTGCGCGACGGGGGTACTGCCACGGCCGTGCTCTCGGCGGCCAACGAGGTGGCGGTGCGCGCCTTCGTCGACGGCGCGATCGGTTTCACGGAGATCGCCTGCTTGGTGGGAGCCGTGCTCGACGCGCACGAAGCGGAGGGGGCAACGCTGGAAACCGTGCGCCGGGCGGATGCTTGGGCGCGTGCCTTCGCGCAGCAAGCCGCTCGAGCGCTTCACCGGTAGGGGATCGTACCGGTAGGGGATCATAGAGAAGACCGCATGCACGTCGACCTCGGACTCACCTTCCGCATCATCACGTTTCTGATCACGCTCAGCGTGCTGATCGTGCTCCACGAGTGGGGGCACTTCATCGTCGCCAAGCTCTCGCGGGTGCGCGTGACGGACTTTGCGATCGGCTTCGGCCCTTCGTTGATCTGCATCCGCTACAACGGCACGAACTACCGCATCAACCCGTTCCTGGTGGGCGGCTACTGTCTGATGCTCGGAGAAGACGGGCGCAAGACGGAGCAGTCCGGGGTGACGGCCACGCCGGTCGACCTTGCTGCGGAAGCGGGGCGCTTCGGTACCGATTTCCAGAGTAAGCCCGTTTTCGCGCGGCTGGCGATCGTGCTGGCGGGCCCCATCATGAACTTCGTCTTGGGTTTCGCGATCTTCCTGATCGCCTTCGCGGCCATCGGGCGCCAGTTGCCTACCACTACCGTCGCCTCGCTCAGCTCGCCCACCATGCCCGCAGCGATGGCGGGGTTGCGGCCCGGCGATACGATCACCGCGATCGATGGGAAGCCGGTGAGCGACGGCACCGCCATGGTCGGCCAGATCAACCGTTCGGCGGGTATTCCGCTGACGCTGAGCGTACGCCGTGGCGCCGCTACGCTGACCATCAAGGTCACGCCCGTCTCCACGGAGGTCAACGGACGGCGCGTCGGCTTGACGGGCTTCTCGCCGGCATTCACGAGCGTACCGGAGCCGTTCACGCGGTCGGTGTCCGAAGCCTGGGATCAGACGGCGCTCGTACTCGCTTCGACTGTCGGGTCGCTCGTCCAGCTCGCGACGCACTTCACGCACACCGCGCCTCAGCTCTCCGGCATCATCGGCATCGGCCAGGTCGCTACGCAAATTCAGCAGGAGGGATGGGGGCCGTACCTCGTCTTCGCGGGATCGATCTCTATTCTCTTGGGCTTCTTCAACTTGTTGCCGCTGCCCGCGCTCGACGGCGGGCGTGCCGCATTCTTCATCGCGGAGATATTGCGGGGAAAGCCGGTCGACCCAGAGAAGGAAGGCTTGGTGCACGTCGTCGGCTTCGTGGTACTGATGGCGCTGATGGTAGTCATCGCATTTCACGACATCCAACGTCTGCTGCTGCACCAGAGCATCCTGTAATTCGAGATATCATGATTCATTTACGCCGTAAGTCGAAGCCCATCGTTCTCAAGAATCGTACGTCCAGCACCAATACTGCTTCGGTCACCATCGGCGGAGATGCCCCGATCGCCGTCCAGTCGATGACCACTACGGACACCGCCGACGTCGAGAAGACGCTCCAACAGATCTACGGGTTGAAGATGGCGGGCTGCGAAGTGGTTCGCTGTACCGTTCAGGATCCCAAAGACGCCGCCGGTCTGCCGGCGATTGTGGCGCGCTCGCCGGTGCCTATCGTGGCCGACGTCCACTTCGACTATCGCATGGCTCTGGCCGCCATCGAGGCGGGCGTTGCCAAGCTCCGGCTCAATCCCGGCAATATCCGCGACGAGAAGAAGATCCGCGAGGTCGTCAAGGCGGCGATCGATGCGAAGTGTCCGATCCGCGTGGGCGTGAACATGGGCTCGCTCGACCCGGATCTCGAGAAGCGCTTGGGTCATACTCCGGAGGCGATGGTCGAGTCGGCGATGCGCCATGTGACCATCCTCGAGGATCTCGGCCATACGGATATCATCATCTCCGTCAAGGCGCACGACGTCCGCTCGACGGTCGAGGCGTATCGCTTGATGGCCAAGCGCGTGGAATACCCGCTGCACTTGGGTGTAACCGAGGCGGGGCTGCCGCGCGAAGGGACGATCAAGTCGTCGATCGCCATCGGCATGCTGCTGGCCGAGGGTATCGG
>SCQY01000311.1 GCA_004298665.1 bacterium
GACGTAAGCCCGCTTACTGCTAGGGCGCTGGCTGGTCACCGCGCGCAGGTTCGGAAGCCGGCGAAGATGTCGCGACGATCGGGGAGGAAGAAGTTGCGGTAGGTGTTGCTCACCAGCCGCGAACGTGTCGCCCACGCGCCGCCTTTGAGGACCTTGCGATAGCCGAACCAAGGCGCCGAATACTCCCGATACGGCGTGTCCACGACGTAGCCCGGGAACGGATAGAACGCCGACGCGGTCCACTCCCACACATTGCCGAGCATCTGGCGGCAGCCGAAGGCGCTCTCACCGGCGGCAAATGCTCGAACGTCGACGCAGCCCGGCAGCTGTGCATCCAAATTTGCTCGCGCAGGCGTTGGCGACTCATCTCCCCACGGGTAGCGGCGCGTGCGCCCGGTCAAGGCCGCGCCGTCGGGTGTGGGCTCGGCGCTGGCGGCCATCTCCCACTCCGCTTCGGTGGGCAGCCGCCGCCCCGCCCAGTTGCAGAAGGCTTCAGCCTCATACCAGTTCACGTGCACGACCGGTGCGTGCGGCTCGAGCGGCACCAGCGTGTCGAAGTCCCGGCGTAGCCAGCCATCCAACGTCTTCTCCCAGTAGTAGGGATGGGCCGCCCCGTTCTTCGCGCGCCATTGCCAGCCTTGACGGCTCCACAGCTCCCGGCGCAGGTACCCGCGATCGTCGACGAACGCTGCGAACTCTAGATTGGTCACTGCCGCGCGAGCGATCCGGAAGGGCGCCACCACCGTCTGATGGGCCCACTTCTCGTTATCGAAGACAAAGGCACCGTCGCCGGGCGAGGCACCAAGCATGAATGTGGCGCCGGGGACGCTGGCGTCGCCTGCTAACGGGCCCCCGCCGTGCCCGTTGCCGGCGGCGGCGCTAGCGCTCGGAGCGAGCGCGGGCCGCGGGTACCCCAGTCGCTGTCTCATGTAGGCAAACGCCTCGCCGTGCATGTCTTCGTGCAGTAGCGCGAGGCGATAGAGGTAGAGGTTCACGCCGTCCTTTGCCGCTACGTCCAGGCCGGCGAGAATGCGCTCGAAGACGCGGCTCTTGTATGAGAGCGACTGTTCCCTCGAAGGCAAAGGCAGGCTCCAGCGATCGTCGTGATCGACGGTGAAGGAGTCGTACAGATCGTCGGCGCCCGCCAGCAGAAGTGCTTTGGAGCCTAGCAGCCGCAGCACGAAAACATCGTAGAAGAAGGCCGTGTGGCCCAGCTCCCAGAGGAACGGGTTGACGACGTCGATGAGTGGAACGGAGAGCTGCTCGTCGGCTAAATCCGCGATCAGTACCAAAGTCCGCTCGTGAGCGTCCTGTATGCTATCGGCCAGCCGGGCCGGGTGAAGCTCACTCGTGCGAACCATTATCGGCGCCGCATTAGTGCCGGCAAACAGACTCTCCTGCGTTACGTGACGGCTTGTTATCTGTTAGCGGGACGACCAAGAGATACTCAAAGTCGCTATGAAAGAGATCACCGCGACCAACGGCGGTCGGTGGAGATCGTGCGCGCGATCCGGCCCGCGGGCACCGCGGCGCCGCACTCTTTGCAGCACGGCGCCAGAATAGGTATACTAGAGCGCGAGCCGCTCGGGTAGCGACTGCCCAGGTTCGCATGCATACAGCGTCAATCGAAGTGAGCTAGAGGATGACCCGAGACCGATTCGCAACCGTGTTCGATCTCGCCGAAATGCGCTTGCGCGCTCGCCGGCGGCTCCCGCGCATGGTCTTCGACTTCATCGACGGCGGTGCCGACGACGAACGAACGCTGCGCGAAAACGAAGCCGCCCTCGCTCGGCTCACGTTCGCT
>SCQY01000312.1 GCA_004298665.1 bacterium
GCCGCTCGCGGATATCCGCGGCTCCACGGCCTACAAGCGCGAAATGGTCCGCGTCCACGTGCGGCGGGCGCTCATCAAGGCAAGCCATTCCTGAGGTCACGATGTCCACACACGTAGATGCACCAGCATCAGTCGAGCGCAAAGCGCCGACAACGCAAATCGGCCGTTCGATCCCGCGCTTGGAGAGCCGGGCTAAAGTCACAGGTCAGGCGGAGTATATCCACAACCTGCGCCTGCCCGGCATGCTGTACGGCAAGATCTTCCGCAGCACCGTTCCTCATGGGCGCATCGTCGGCATCGATACGCGCGCGGCCAAAGAGCTCCCCGGTGTCTTCGCCGTCATCACCGGCGAAGACGTGCGCGCGCTCGTTCCAGAGCCGTACTACGGCCCCGCCTTCCACGACCAGCCCGTGCTGGCGATCGATAAAGTTCGCTACGTCGGCGAACCGGTAGCCGTGGCGCTCTCCGAAGATCCCCACGTCGCCGAGCACGCAGTCAACTTGATCGAAGCGGAGTACGAGGACCTGCCGGCCGTCTTCGATGAGGTCGAGGCCGCCGCCGCCACCGACGTCTTCGTCCACGACGTCTTGAAGCCGGCGGGAATGTTTCCCGACCTCAAGCATCTCCACGGACGCACCAAGACGAACGTGGCGCTGGACTTCTCGCTGCGCCGCAACGACGTGGAGCAGGGCTTCGCGCAGGCAGACTACGTCTTCGAACACGTCTTCCGCACGCCGACGGTCGCCCATACGACCTTGGAGCCCATCGTCTCGGTAGGCGAACCGCGCGGCTCGCAGGCGCTGACCATCCATACGTCTTCCCAGAGCCCGTCGTTCGTACGCTCGGAGGTAGCGCGCCTGCTGGGCTGGCCGGAGAACCACGTGCGAGTCCGTACGGCGTTCCTGGGCGGCGGCTTCGGCGCCAAGCTCTACATCAAACTCGAAGCCATGGTGGCCGTCCTGGCGCTGCTAGTGAAGCGCCCCGTGAAGATCTCGCTGACCATGGAAGAACAGTTCTACACGATCACCAAGCACGCCACGACCGTGCACTTGAAGACGGGCGTCACGAAGGCGGGTAAGATCACCGCTCGGCATTGCGAAGCGTGGTGGAACGGCGGAGCATACGCGGACATCGGTCCGCGGGTGACGCAGAAATCCGGCTTCACCGGCGCGGGCCCCTACGACATCGAGAACGTAGCCCTCAACTCGTACGCCGTGTACACGAACTTGCCGCCGGCCGGCGCTCTGCGGGGCTTCGGCATTCCACAGCTCGTGTGGGCGTACGAAAGCCACACGGACTTGATCGCCCGCGAGCTGGAGATCGACCCCTTGGAGTTCCGGCGCGCTAACATCTTGCGCAACGGGCGCCCGCAGGCTACCGGCACCATCATGCGCGACACCGCGACCGTAGAGGTGCTGGACAGTTTGTCGAGCGCGATGCGCTGGGGCGAGTCCTTCGACCGCGGTCAGGGCAGCGTGCGGCGCGGCCGCGGCGTCGCCATCGGCTTCAAAGCGTGTATCGCGCCCACCACGTCGGTGGCGATCGTCAACCTCTACGGCGATGGGAGCTGCGCCGTCTACTGCGGCACGGTTGACATGGGTCAAGGCTCCGACACGGCGATGGCACAGATCACCGCCGAAGTGCTGGGGCTCGATCCACAGTCCATCTCCGTCATCCACCCGGATACCGACGTCACGCCGTACGACATGGCGACGCTTGGCTCGCGCTCGACCTTCCACATGGGAAATGCTGTACGTCTCGCGGCGCTCGAAGCACGCGAGAAGCTCTTTGTCATCGCGGGCAAGGCGTTGCAAGCCGATCCCTCGCTCTTGACCGTTGCGGACAACTACGTCAGCGCACCGAACGGCCAGCGGCTCTCGATCAGCGAGGTCATCAAGAGCTGCTTCCTCATGCAAGCCGGAAACATCATCGGCACGGGAAGCTTCCGGCCGTCGTATACGTCGCCCAGTCAGGGCGACGGCCAGTCCGACGACATCACGCCCTTCTGGATGGTTGGTGCGGTCGGCGCGGAGGTGGAGGTGGACACGGAGACCGGCCGCGTCCACGTGACGCGTTTGGTCAACGTGGCCGACGTCGGGACGCCGATCAACCCGGCCATCGTTACCCGGCAGCTCAACGGCGGCGCGCTCATGCAGCTCGGCTTCACCATGTCAGAAGCGGTGCGATTCGACAACGGCCAGGCCATCAACGCCTCGCTGGCCGACTACAAAATACCCGGCATCTTGGATATCCCGGATCAGACCGTCGCGGAGATTGCCGAGGGGTGCCAAAACACCGGACCCTTCGGGGCAAAGGGCGCCGGCGAAACGGGAACGTTCGCCGTCTCACCCGCCATCGCCAATGCCGTCCACGACGCCGTCGGCGTGCGGATCTTCGATCTTCCCTTGACGCCGGAGAGCGTGTATCGAGCGCTCCGTGCGGCGCAACACCAGCCGCTGGAGGACCAGCAATGAGCGCGCAGCTTCGCGAGATCTCGTTTACCCTCAACGGCAAGAGCGTTACAGCGGAAGTAGCATCACACCACACGCTGGTGGAGATGCTGCAGGAGCAGTTTCACCTCTACGGCGCGCGCGAGAGCTGCGGCCAAGGACTCTGCGGCTGCTGCACCGTGATCGTCAACGGCCGATCCGTGTCCGGGTGTCTCTACCTTGCGGTGTTCGCCGATCGGGCGGACGTCGTCACCGTCGAGGGGCTCGCCAAGGGCGAACAGCTCGATTCCGTTCAGGAAGCTTTCGTGTCGTGCAGCGGCTTCCAATGCGGCTTCTGCACCTCAGGGTTCATCCTCATGGTAAACCAACTGCTCGAGCAGAACGCTAGTCCCACGGAAGACGACATCCGTCATTATCTCTCGGGCAATCTCTGTCGTTGTGCTACCTACCCGGACATCATCACCGCGGTGCAAGCCGCCGCTACTACGCTTCGTAAGGAGTAGAGACGCCGTGGAGACAGCCGTACCCATTGCCGCTGGGCAATCCCCCTGGTATCGCGCGCTCGACAAAAGTCAATGGCGCGCCTTGTTTGCCGCTAATCTCGGATGGCTCTTCGACGGCTATGAGACGTACGCGCTCATCCTGACGCTGGGGATGGCGCTGCACCAGCTTTTGGCACCCTCGCAGTATGCCCGCATCCCGTTCTTCGCCGGCGCCGTGATCGCCATTACCCTCCTGGGATGGGGCCTGGGCGGCATCTTGGGCGGCATTCTCGCAGACTACATCGGCCGTAAACGCATGATGATCTATGCGATGATCGGCTACTCGGTGCTCACCGGGCTGACGGCGCTCTCGTGGTCTTGGATATCCTTCGCGCTGCTCCGCTTTCTCGTAGGCATCGCCATCGGGTCGGAGTGGGGAACAGGCACCGCCATGGTGGCCGAGCTCTGGCCGAACGGCACGCGCGGCAAAGGCGCGGGCCTCATGCAGTGCGGGCTTGGGATAGGGTTCTTCGTTGCATCGGCCATCTGGCTGTTCGTGAGCGGCATGGGTCCGACGGCCTGGCGCTTCATGTTCCTGCTGGGCATCGTGCCGGCATTCGTGACGCTGTGGATTCGCGCCAAAGTTCCGGAGTCGGCGCTCTGGGAGAAAACCAACCAACACCGTACGCAGGCGTTGGAACGCGCAAAGGGCGGCGAGAAACTCGACAAAGCCCAGCAGCATCTGACGCGCTTCACGCTGGTGGATCTCTTCGCCGACCCCGTGGTGCGCCGCAACACCATCGTCGGGCTCCTGATGTCCGGTACAACGACCTTGGCATGGTGGGGGATCTCCACCTGGGTGCCGCCGTACATCGGCTCGCTAGCGGCCAAGAACGGCCTCTCCGCTCCCCAGTGGGCCAGTTACGCCGGCATGATCTACAACGTCGGCGCGGTGGCCGGATACATCGCGCTGGGCTTTTTCGCGGATCGCTTCGGACGCAAGCCGGTGACGCTGGCGTACTTCGTCGTCTCGCTGATCCTTACGCCCGTGCTCTTTCTCTGGACGCACAACCTCACCGCGCTGCTGGTCGTGGCACTGGTCAACGGCTTCTTCACCCTGGGTCAGTACTCGTGGATGCCTACCTGGCTTCCTGAGATCTATCCGACCCACATGCGCGCCACCGGAGTCGCGTTCAGCTTCAACGTACCGCGCTTCGTAGCGTTCCTCGGACCGCTGGTAGCGGGTTCGCTGATCGCCAGCTTCGGAGGCTACGGTAAGGCGGCTAGCATCGTTGGTCTGATCTACATCGTGGGCATCGTGGCCACGCCGTTCTTCCCCGAGACCAACGGGAAGCTCGCCGGGGACGATGATGGATAGTTACCCGGAGCTCAAGCCAAACGGCGAGGAGTCATCGCTGTTGGCAACCGTCCTGGGCGACCGCGCCGCCGGCTCCTCGCTGGTGGCGCGCATCGCCGACTGGATCGGGCGCGCCATCGTTGAGGGGCGCCTGCGGCCGGGGGACGATTTGAACTCCGTCGATCTCTCCAAACGCTTTCAGTCGAGCCGGACTCCCGTACGCGAGGCCCTCATGCTGCTCGAGCGCGAGGGTCTCGTGGAGATCACGCCGCGCCGCCGGCCGCGGGTAGCGCTCTTCACGTTGAAGGAAGTGCGGGAGATCTACCAATTACGCGCGGCGCTCTACGCCTTGGCGTCGGAGCTCATCGTGGCGCATGCCTCGGACGACGGGATCGCCTCGCTGTGGCGCAGCTACAAGGTTCTGGCCTCGGCAGCCGAGCGCGATGACGTGGACGGCTACTTTTGGGCGAACGTCGCCTTCCGCGATTCCGAGATGGACCTCTGCGAGAACACGCAACTGCGGCGAATTATCGACTCGCTGCGCCTGCGTACGATGCAGCTGCGTCACTTCAGCCTCTCGCTTCCACGCCGCCTGGAGCGCTCGAACCTCGACCACCGGCGCCTGATGCAGGCGTATAGCGATCGCGACGCGGCGCTCGCAGCGGCCCTCAACCGCTCGATCGTCTCGGAAGCCTTGCGCGCCATCGAGGCGGCGTGGGGGCAATTAGAAGGCGAAGCGAGCGATGGCGGGATTCTACCCTAGAACGAAGGGATCGCGGGTGGCTCCCTCAAGCTCGATGTAGACTGACTTCGTCTGTGTGTACTCTCGAACCGCATCGATGCCGTTTTCCCGCCCCCAGCCGCTCATTTTATAACCGCCGAACGGTGCGTTGTGCGCAACGGTACGATAGGCATTGATCCAGACGGTTCCAGCTTCGAGCGCGTGTGCGACGCGATGCGCGCGGCGAATGTTCTCCGTCCAGACTGCTGCCGCCAGGCCATAACGGGTATCATTGGCGATCTCGATGGCCTCTTCTTCCGTAGAAAAACGTATCACGGAGAGTACCGGGCCGAAGACCTCCTCCGTCGCGATACGCATGTCGTTGCGGACTCCAACGACGATGGTCGGCTCTACGAAGAGCTCACCAATATCCGGCCGCGCCTTACCGCCGCACACGACCTGTGCTCCCTCGCTCTCGGCCACCTTGAGATAGTACATCACCTTTTCGAATTGCGGGCGATTTGCAAGCGGGCCCATCTCCGAATCGGGCGAAGTAGGTGAGCCGAGCCGAATCGTTTTCGTACGCGCGACCAATCGCTCCAAGAGTGCATCGTGGATGCCCTCGTGCACGAGAAGGCGCGAGCCCGCCATACACGTTTGGCCGCTGGCGGCGAAGATGCCGGCCAACACGCCGTTGACGGCCGCGTCGAGATTGGCATCATCGAAGATGATGTTGGGTGATTTGCCTCCCAGTTCGTACGTCGCCGGAGTTAAGTTCTCGATCGACGAGCGGCCGATGGCAACTGCCGTCTGCGCAGAGCCCGTAAAGGCGATCTTGTCGATCTTCTTATGCTGCACGAGCGCGCGGCCGGCTTCTGCCGTACCGCCCGTCACCACGTTGAAGACGCCCGGCGGAAAGCCAGCCTCCTCCATGCGCTTGGCGAACTCGAGCGTAGACACTGGAGTGAACTCCGATGGCTTGACTACGAACGTGCAACCCGCTGCGAGGCCAGGGGCGAGCTTGAAGGTCAAGAGCAAGATCGGCGAGTTCCACGGCAGGATCGCTCCGACGACGCCGATCGGCTCATGCCGGGTATACACGAAGAAGTTCTTGCGATCCGAAGGGACAGTCGACCCTTCGATCTTGTCGGCCATACCGGAGAAGTAATTGTACCAGTCCTGCCATGACGCCGCGGAGCCGAGTGACTCGCGCAAAAGTTTGCCATTGTCCGTGGTCTCGGCAAGCGCCAGGGCTTCATAGTCGCGTGCCAGGATGTCCGCCAGCCGGCGCATCAGCTTCGCCCGGCCACGGCCCGTCATCTCGGCCCATGGCCCCGTCTTGAAGGCTTTGCGCGCGGCCGCGACAGCGCGATCGACATCGGCAGCGTTCCCGTCCGGAACACGCGCCCATACCCGGCCGTCGAAGGGGTTGGTAGACTCGTAGGTCTTGCCGGAGAGTGAATCCACCCATTGACCGTCGATGTACAGCTGATAGGTCGTTATTGGGGCTTCCGTCATGCTCGCCATGTTGTTATCCTCGTGCTAACGTTGGCCGATTCGGGCCGGCATTGAGAGAGAGCGCCACCTTCAGAACGGGCTCGCTCTTCTTATGGGCGATCGAGAACGCTTTTGCCGCATCGGTAAGCGGCATACGGTGAGTGATCAAACGCTCCGGGCGGATCTTCCCACTCTCCGTGAGCGCTATGACCGTCTCGTATTGGCCGCGCCCTCCATTACCACCGACCCCATGGATGGTGAGCGAGCGCAGCATAATCGGAATGAGGTCATAGGTGGCCGCCCCCACTTGGAAGCCTACATTGGCGACGCGGCCTTCTTTGCGCGCGAGCTGAAAGATCAAGTCGACCGTAGCCTTTGCACCAACGCATTCGACGACGATGTCGGCGCCGGAACCAGTGAGCCTCTTGACCTCGGCTACGACATCGCACTCTGTGGAGTTGAGCGTGACATCGGCACCGAACTCTCGCGCCATCTCCAAAGCTTCGCGGCGAACGTCCACGGCAATCACACGCGCGCCGGAGAGGCTCGCCATTCGCGTCTGTCCCAGCCCGATCGGGCCCTGTCCCAATACAGCCACCCACTCGCCCAGGCGCGGCTGAACGCGTTTCATGGTATTCATGGCTACCGTGAACATTTCGAGGTTAGCGGCCGCCTCGAATGATACGGCGTCCGGCAGAGGAACCAAGTTGGCTATCGGCGCCAACACATACTCGGCCATGCATCCGTCACCATGAAGGCCGATGAGCTTCTTGTCCTCGCAGGAGCCGTAGTCCGCACGCGCGCAGTACTCGCACTTTCCGCATGGGAACGAAGGCTTCACGACGACGCGGTCACCTTCGTGGAATTTGTGGTGGCCGGGGGCGAGCTCTTCGACGACACCACTGAAGTCGTGGCCGGGAATGCGCGGCAATGGCGTCTTGATCTTGCCGCCATATTGATGCAAGTCCGTCCCGCATAGCGTTGCGGCGGCTACGCGAATCAAGGCGTAGTTCGGCCGGAGCGTCGGGCGCTCGAGGCTTTGGATGTCGATGCGTTCGACATCTGTGATAACAGCTGCGTTCATCTGTATAACGCTCATTTCAGGACGGGTATGCCATGCTGCAGGTTTTGTTGACTTCCGACACAGGAACGGTGATCTGCTCCGCATCGACGCGTACGAACTCCTCGAACGTATCGTACTTGTCGCCGGGAACACCACGCGGCCGCACCTTCGCAACCCACATAGGCCACATCATCTGGTGGTCTTCCTTGCGGATATGGGCCTTACCGGACCACAACGGCGAATCGAACTCGGAACCCTCGAGCGCACGCGCAACCTTAACCGCGTCCGTCGACTTGGTCGCACTCATCGCCGCAAGGAGACGATCCACCGTGATATACCCGAAGCACGAACGCGCCGTCGGCGGAGTCCCATGCCGTTCGCGGTATTGGTGCACGAAGTCTAGCGCACTACGCTTCTTGCCGAGGACGGCGTCTCCCGCGAAATACCATTCCACGCCCCAGTAGCCTACGCGCGCGCTCTGCGGGAGTGCCCACAGGCCCTCAAGCTCCATCAGCGGGCCGCCCACAGGCGTCGTCTTGAGAATCCCATACGTCTCTGCCTGCTTCATGCAATTCACGAAGTCGTTGCCGCTGACGTTGACGATGAGTACGTCTGGCTTCGCTGCCTGAACCTTCAACAGATAAGAGCTGAACTCGGTTGTGCCGAGTGGCGTGAGGTCGTTCCCGATGATCGTTGCGCCGACTTTCTCCGCGACCGCGGCGTAGCCGGCGGCAAGCCCGTGACCGAACGCATAGTCCGGCGTGATCATATACCAACGCTTGCCGAACTTCTTCTGGAACGTGAAACCGGTGGCATGCGTGAGCTGGTACGCAGTCTTACAGGTTCGGAAGGAACTCCACTTGCAATCCTTACCGCTCATGGAGTCCGCCGATCCCCCCATATCGATGAACACCGTTCCCAAAGCATTGGCGGCCGCACTCACGGACAGCGTGGTGGCGCTAGAGACGGTACCAATGAGTGCGGTGGCTTTGCCCTGATTCACGAGCTTGCGTGCCTTCTCCACGGCCACGCCGGGGTCCGCAGCATCGTCCTCCGAGAGCAGGGTGACTTCTTGGCCCGTGACCCCGCCGCGCTTATTCCACGCTTCGACCGCCATTTGGGCGCCCCGCATTTGACTCTGCCCCAAGCTGGCGTACGTTCCCGTCAGCGGGTTCGTCATGCCGATCCGGATCTGCTCGGCTGCCTCGCCGCGCTGTGGGATGAAGGCCGGCGCCCCGAACGCAAGAGCGCTTGCCCCGGCGGCCGCTGACGCAATGAAAACCTTACGCCGCATGAATCCTCCTCGCGCGAAGCCCATCAGTCACGAGCTTCCGCGCACGTAACGTCTAGATGTGGCGCGACCCGCACCCGCGTTGGTCGGCTCGGTTGGTATTCGCGGGCCGTGGCGCCTACGACCTTTCGATTTCTCGTCAAGTGTCGACATTTATACCGGCACATAAAGGAAAGCCTACATTTCACCAGAGAAATCCTTATTACTGTCGACACCTTCGGGAAAGCAATCCAGACATAAGAAGACCGCCGCGTTGTTGTAACGCGGCGGTCTTCTTACTTCCCAGCCGGCTGAGATCGCCGGCGGCGAACGGCGCCTTTTATCTGTCGAGGTCTCCGAAGCAGCAGTACTTGATCTCGACCCAGTCCTCGATGCCGTACTTGGAACCCTCGCGGCCGATGCCGGACTCCTTGACGCCTCCGAACGGTGCCACTTCGGTCGAGATCAGCCCCGTATTGATGCCGACGATCCCCGTCTCCAAGGCCTCGGCGACGCGCCAGACACGCCCGATATCGCGGCTATAATAGTAGGCGGCGAGCCCAAAAGGCGTGGCGTTGGCCATGGCGATGGCATCGGCTTCCGTCTTGAAGGTGGCGATGCCGGCTACTGGGCCAAACGTCTCCTCGTTGCTCATCTTCATGTCAACCGTGACGCCGGTGAGGATCGTCGGTGTGTAGAACGTGCCGCCCAGCTCGCTAGCCGTGCCGCCCGTTACGACCTGAGCGCCGCGCGACCGAGCGTCGCCGACGTGCTCGACAACCTTGGCCAACCCCTGTTCCTCGATCAACGGTCCCACGTTTACACCCTCCTCGAGGCCGTTTCCGACGCGCAGCTTCGACACCGCTTCCGTGAGCTTGGCCACGAAGGCATCGTGGATGCCCTGCTGTACCAGCAGCCGATTCGGGCTCACGCACACCTGCCCGGCATTGCGGAACTTCCCGGACATCGCACCGCTCACGGCCGAGTCCAGATCGGCGTCGTCGAAGACGATGAACGGCGCATT
>SCQY01000313.1 GCA_004298665.1 bacterium
TCTTCGCCAACCTGGCCTCGGAGCCTGAGCACGGGAGCCTGGCGACTTCCGCGGTCCACCGCGCCGGCCACCTGACCATCGCCGTGAATACCGACGGCTTGGCCCCTGCCTTCGCCGTGCGGGTGCGAGACGAGATCGCCGCTCAGTACGGCGAAGCCTATGCCGAAGCGCTGGAAGACCAGGCACGCGAACGCGGCCGGAGTATGGGCAAGGGGCCGCTGATAGCGGCGACGCGCGGCAGCGCGCTGGCGATGACGCAGACGCGTTGGGTCGCCCAACGCCTGGCGATGCGCGGCATCGCCACAGGCATCGAAATCGTTCATACGAAGGGCGACCGGATCCTTGACCGCGCCCTTGCCGCCATCGGCAGCGACGGCCTCTTCGTCAAGGAGTTGGAGCGCGCGCTCGCGGAAGGGCAGGCCGATTACGCCGTGCACTCCGCCAAAGATCTCCCCAGCCGCCTGGGCGAGGGCATGATCTTGGCGGCGGTCTGCGAACGCGAGGACCCGCGCGATGCTCTGCTCTCTCACCGTTTTGACGTTGCCGCGGGCGGCTTGCAGGCTCTTCCGCAAGGCGCGCGCGTCGGCACCTCGAGCTTGCGCAGGCGCGCCCAGTTGGCGGCACTGCGCCCCGATCTCGTCTTCACCGATCTGCGCGGCAACGTCGATACGCGGCTCCGGAAGCTGGAAGCCGGAGAGGCCGACGCCATCGTGCTGGCCAGCGCCGGCTTGCGGCGCCTGGGCGTGACGGCGCGTTTCACGTACGTCTTCGATGTCACCGAGATGACGCCGGCCGTAGCGCAGGGGGCGCTAGGCGTCGAGTGCCGCACGGGCTCCCCCGTGGCTGCCCGGCTGCGCGAGGCCCTCAACCATGAACCTAGCGAATGTTTCGTCCTGGCCGAGCGCGCCGTGCTGCGCGTCCTGGAAGGCGGCTGCCAAGTACCGATCGGCGCCCATGCCCAACTCACGGACGGCCGCTTGACGCTCGATGGCGTCGTGGCCTCGCTCGACGGCACGTCGGTCGTGCGCGAGCGCGCCGAGGGATCCGCACGGGAACCCGAGGCCGTGGGGGCAGCGCTTGCCGAGCGTCTCCTGGCTGCGGGAGCACGCGAGATCCTGAGTGCCTTTCATCCCACCGAAGGAGGCTTCGACTCATGAAGATCGTCGACGCGCCCAGCGAGCACATCGTCGTCACGTCGCCCTATGCGCGTCCGCGCCGCTTGCGCCGCACCGCTGCGCTGCGTGCGATGGTGCGCGAGGAACAGGTTCGCGTCGACGGCTTGGTACAGCCGCTCTTCGTGCTGCACGGCAGCGGCGTGCGCGAGGAGATCTCGAGCATGCCGGGGATCTATCGCTACTCCGCCGACACCGTGGTGGAGGAGGCACGGCGTTTGGCCGGCCTCGGGCTGCGCAGCATTCTGCTCTTCGGCATCCCCGACCGCAAGGACGAGATCGCGTCCTCCAACTACGATCCGAACGGCGTGGTGCAGCGTGCCGCCGAAGCCATCAAGCGCCATGTTCCCGAACTTACGGTGATCGCCGATCTCTGTAACTGCGAGTACACCAGCCACGGCCACTGCGGCATTCTCAAAGGTGAGACGGTCGACAACGATGCTACGCTCGAGCTCCTGGCGCGCGTGGCTCTTACGTATGCGCGCGCCGGCGTGGATGTGGTGGCGCCTTCCGACATGATGGACGGGCGCGTGCGAGTTCTTCGTGAGAACCTCGACGCGCATGAGTTTCAGGACGTAGCGATCATGGCATACAGCGCCAAGTTCGCCAGCGCGTACTACGGACCGTTCCGCGAAGCCGCCGAGTCGACGCCGTCGTTCGGCGACCGCCGCTCTTACCAGATGGATCCCGCCAATCGCCGTGAGGCGCTGCGCGAAGCGGCCCTCGACGTCGACGAGGGCGCCGACGTCATCATGGTCAAGCCGGGCTTGCCGTATCTCGACATCCTGCGGGAGATGCGCGATGCCTTCGAGCTTCCCATCGCCGTCTACAACGTCAGCGGCGAGTACAGCATGCTCAAGGCGGCCGCCCAGCGCGGTTGGATCGACGAGGAGCGTGCCATCGACGAGACCCTGTTGTCCTTCAAGCGCGCCGGCGCCGACATTACGATCACCTATTTCGCCGCGGAGTACGCCGCGCGTGCATGCAAACGCTGATCTCGGGATCGTCATCCTAGCCGGCGGCGAGGCCACGCGTCTGCCGGGCAAGCTGGCTAAGCCGGCCGGCGCGGTTCCGCTGCTGGTGCACGTGTACGGCAATCTCGCGCCGGCTGGGCGCTCCGTCTATCTCTCGCTGAAGGAGCCGCTGCCGCCCGCGTTGGCGCAGCCGCTGGCGGCATGCACACAGGTCTACGATGAACAGCGCAGGCGCGGCCCGGTGGGCGGTCTCGCTGCTACCTTCTCCGCCATGCGCGAGCGCTATGCGTTCGTCTGTGCCGGCGACGCCCCGTTCGTGGGCGTGGCGCACCTGGAGCGCTTGCTGGATGCGTGGCGCGAAGGGGATCAAGCGGTCGTGCCGGTGCGCGTGCGCGAGGGCCGAGAGCAGTGGGAGCCGCTAGCCGCGCTCTACGATGCGCCGGCCTTCGCGCGTGCCGCCGAGGACGTCCTGCGGGATGGGCGCGGATCGATGCGCGAGGTGATCGAGCGTTTGACCTCACGCCTGCTGCCCATGGAAGACGAAACCGTCTTCACCAACGTCAACACCCCCGCGGAGTACGCGGCCTTCGTCGAGAGACTGCGGTGAGCACCGATCATTCGAAGGAGCTCTTCGAGCGCAGCGGGCGCGTCATTCCCGGCGGCGTCAACTCGCCCGTGCGCGCTTTCCGCGCCGTCGGCGGAACGCCGCGCTTCGCCGCTCGCGGCGAAGGTGCGTCTATCTACGACGTCGACGGTAACCGCTACGTGGATTACGTCTGCTCGTGGGGGCCGCTGATCGCCGGCCACGCCCATCCTGACGTCGTTCGCGCCGTGCAGCTGGCAGCGGCGCGCGGCAGCTCCTTCGGCGCCCCCACCGAGGCGGAGGCGGAACTCGCGGAGCTGGTGGTGGAGATGGTGCCCTCGATCGAGCTGGTACGCTTCGTCTCCTCAGGCACCGAGGCGACGATGAGCGCTCTGCGAGTCGCGCGCGGCTATACGGGGCGCTCCAAGGTGATCAAGTTCGCCGGCTGCTACCACGGCCATGCCGATGCCTTTCTGGTCAACGCGGGCAGCGGCGCGCTGACCTTCGGTACGCCGGATTCGCCGGGCGTCACCGCGGGCACGGCAAGCGATACGCTTACCGCACGCTACAACGACCTCGGCTCCGTCGGCCGGCTCTTCGCGGAGAATCCCGATCAGGTCGCCTGCGTGATCGTGGAGCCGTATGCGGGGAACATGGGCCTGGTGCTCCCGGCAGCGGGCTTCCTCGAAGGCCTGCGTGAGCTTACGCGGCAGCACGGAGCGCTGTTGATCTTCGACGAGGTGATCACCGGTTTTCGCGCCGCGCGCGGCGGTGCGCAAGAACGCGAGAACGTCTTTCCCGATCTCACCACGCTGGGCAAGGTGATCGGAGGCGGCCTTCCCGTGGGAGCCTTCGGCGGGCGCGCCGAGATCATGGAATGCCTCTCGCCGGTCGGCCCCGTCTATCAGGCCGGGACGCTCTCGGGCAATCCGCTGGCGATGGCCGCCGGGATCGCTACCCTGCGCCTGCTGCGCGACGGCGACGCTTACCGGCGGCTCGAAGCGCTGGGCGCGCAGCTCGAACAGGGGCTGCGCAAGGCGTTCGCGCGCCGCGGCGTCCAGGCTCAGCACGTGCGCCGCGGCTCCATGTTCTGCGTCTTCTTTACCGGCCAACCGGTGAGTGATCTGGAGGGCGCCAAGCGCAGCGACACGGCGCGCTACGCTTCCTACTTCCACGCGATGCTCGAACGCGGCGTGTGGCTTGCGCCGGCGCAGTTCGAGACGGGATTCGTCTCGCTTGCCCACACGGAGGCGGCGATCGATGCCACCATCGCCGCCGCCGAGCAAGCGCTCGCGACGCTGGAGGTTCGCGCGTAATGGCCATGCAGCGCATCCCAGGTGTGCGCCTCAACGAGTTCAACGTACCGCGACTCTTCCTGTACCACCGTGCGCTGGCGGAAGTCAGTAAGCTTGGCGTGAGCGTGGTCACGAGCGAGTCGCTCGCCGAGCTCTGCGCCAACGACGTGACGCCCACGCAGATTCGTAAGGATCTTTCGCAGTTGGGAACGCTGGGGCGCCGCGGCCACGGCTACGAGGTGGCGGGGCTGCTCCGGATGCTGACGCGCCTGCTGGGCCTGGATCAAGACTGGCGTATCGCTATTCTCGGCTTCGGCTACCTGGGCCACGCACTGGCCACGTTCCTCTCCTATCGTGAAGAGCGCTTCCGCATCGCTGCCCTCTTCGACCTCGCTCCCGGCGTGGTGGGGCAGACCTGGAACGATCTCACCGTACGCCATATCGACGATCTGGAGGCCACGCTGCGCGAGCAGGGCGGCGTGGATATCGCGGTGCTGGCCGTGCCGACCAAGGTGGCGCAGGAAGTGGCCGATCGCGTTGCCGCTGCGGGCGTCGATGCCATCTTGAACTTTGCGCCGGTGGCCTTGCGCCTCCCCGAGCGGGTCTTTGCACGGAACATCGACCTGGCCGGCGAACTCTCGATTTTGACCCATTACCTGACGGGGTCCGAATAGCCGTATGCCGCTAGTATGCCTAGGAATGAATCACCGCACCGCACCGGTCGAAGTCAGAGAGCGCCATGCGTTTCCGCTCTCCAAGGCGGGTGAGGTGCTGATGGCGTTGCGCGATTACTCCGCCGTGCGCGAGTGCGTCATGACGTCGACCTGTGGGCGCTTGGAGTTCTACGCTGAGCTGGGCGACTACGAGCTGGGCGTGGCGCAGCTCAAGACCTTCTTGACGAACTTCCGCCACGGCGAAGTCGGCGACCTCGACTCGTACCTCTACACGCATCTGGGGAAGGAGGCCGTGGCGCATCTGCTGCGCGTGGCCACCGGCCTGGATTCCATGGTACTGGGCGAAGCGCAGATCCTGGGACAGGTCAAGGACGCCTACGTTCAGGCGCACGAGGCCGGCAGCGTCGGCAAGGTCCTGCATCGCCTCTTCCACGAGGCGATCCAAACGGGCAAGGCCGCGCGCACGCAGACGGGCATCGGCGCCGACTCCGCCTCCATCGGATCGGCGGCCGTCGACTTGGCGCGCGCGCAAGTGGGCTCGCTGGAAGGCAAGCACGTGCTGGTCATTGGCGCCGGGCGCATGGGGACGCTCGTGGCACGGCGGTTGCGCCACGAGCACGTCGGCGAGATCGTGGTAGCCAACCGTTCTTTCCAACGCGCCGAGCACGTTGTGCTGGAGTTGGGCGCGGGGAAGGCGGTGGCCATGCCCGGTATCGTCAACGTGCTCACCCAGGCGGACATCGTCATCACCTCGACGGGTGCCTCGCACTTTATTCTCACTGCGCAGAACGTTGCCGAGGCGATGGCCAATCGCCCCCACCGTCCGCTCTGCATCGTCGACATCGCCGTTCCGCGCGATGCCGACCCGGAGTGCGCGAGCATTCCAAACGTCGCGCTCCACGATATCGACGCGCTGACCTCCGTGGTGAGCGAGCACATCGAGGCGCGCCGCGAGCACGTTCCGGTGGTCAACGAGATCATCGCGGAACACGTGCAGCGCTTTCAGCAGTGGTATCAGACGCGCTCGGCGGTTCCCGTCATCTCTTCCCTGGTTGAGCGGGCGGAGGAGATTCGTGCCCGGGAGGTTCAGCGTCTGCTGCAGCGTTGCCCCGATTTGAGCGAACGCGAGAAGATGCTGATCGTCAGCGCGACGATGACGATCGTCTCTCGCCTGCTGCACGTTCCGGTAACGCGAATCCGCGAGTTGGCAGCTTCCAATCAAGCGGAGGCGATGGATCGCGTGCGCGTGCTGGGCGAGCTCTTCGCCCTCGATGGGAAGGGTCCGTTGCAGACGCCCGTGAGGGCGGACCTCGTCGAGTGAGGCCGGGGAGGGTCTCATTGGTCGGTGCCGGCCCCGGCGATCCGGCGCTGCTGACGCTGAAGGCGGCACGCCTGGTCGCGCAAGCGGAGGTGCTGGTCTACGACTGCCTGGTGACGGAGCCCATCGTGGCGCTGGCGCCGCCGTCGTGCGAGCGTATCTATGTCGGCAAGCAAGCGGGACGCCACACGTTGCCGCAAGAGGAGATCGACGCCCTGCTGGTGCGCCTTGGGCGCGAAGGCAGATGCGTGGTGCGCCTCAAGGGCGGTGACCCGTTCGTCTTCGGGCGCGGCGGCGAGGAGGCCGAGGCATTGGCGGCCGCGGGCATTCCCTTCGAGGTCGTGCCCGGTGTCACGTCGGCGGTCGCGGCCCCTGCGTATGCCGGCATCCCCGTAACGCATCGCGACCACAACGCGCAGTTCGTCGTCTGCACGGGCCATGAGGACCCGGCCAAGACCGCCTCCACCATCGACTGGGCGAAGCTTGCCGATCCCCATCGCACGATCGTCATGTTGATGGCCATGGCCAATCTGCGCGAGATCGCGGCGCGGCTGGTGGCCGAGGGTCTGGCGCCGTCGACGCCGGTAGCCGTTATTCGCGAAGGAACGACGCCCGAACAGCTCACGCTCACCGGGACGCTGGCCACGATCGCCGGCGCGGTCGAGAGCGCTGGATGCACGGCCCCGGCAGTCGTCGTGATCGGCAGTGTGGTTACGCTGCGCGAGCGCATCCGCTGGTTCGACGTCGGGGCGCTGGCGGGGAAGAGCGTCTTGGTGACGCGTCCCGCGGAGGATGCGCGCGAGATGAGCGAGCGCCTCTACGCGCTTGGCGCGCGCGCCGTCTGCGCACCGATGATTGCCATCGAAGCCCCCGAGGATCCTGCTTCGGCACGCGCGGCCGTGGAGCGCGCCGCGCACTACGCGTGGATCATCTTCACCAGCCGTAACGGTGTGCGAGCGTTCTTCGAGCACGTGGAGGCGTTGGGGCGCGATGCGCGTTCGCTGGCCGGTGCGCGCGTCGCGGCAATCGGCCCCGCCACGGCGCAGGAGTTGGCGGCGCGCGGCATCCGCGCCGACTTCGTGCCGCAGACGTACATCGCCGAGGCCGTAGCAGCGGGGTTGCTCGAGCGCACGGCTCCGGGGGATCGCCTGCTGCTCTTCCGCGCCGCCCAGGCGCGTGACGTCTTACCGCAGGAGCTGCGGGCGCAGGGGCGGATCTGCGAGATCGTGGCCGCGTATCGGACGGTCGCGCGCCGCGATCCCGACCTGCGTGCGAAAGCGGAGCGCGCGGACGTCCTCACCTTCGCCAGCTCCTCCACGGTGCGCGCCTTTGTCGACGCGCTCGACAACGACCTCTCCGCGGTCGCCGGAAAGACCGTGGCGTGCATCGGTCCCGTCACGGCGCAGACGGCGCGCGAGCTGGGTCTGCACGTCGACGTCGTGGCCGGCGTCTACACGGCTGAGGGGCTCGTCGAGGCGTTGGAGACGTCGTTACCGGTGTGATCGCGGCGTGAGCACGCTGTCGCTGGCGCCGCTGACGACGTACGACTGGGGGGCGCTCTTCGCACTGCTCGTCGCATTCGCCGCCTGGCGGTTGCGTTGGCTGCGTTTCGACGGTGCGCTGGCTGCCTTTGCCGTCGGCACCGCCGTCTTCGGCTCGGGCACCTGGCCGTTCGCGCTGCTGCTCCTGCTCTTCTTCGCCAGCGGAACGCTGCTGGGGAAACTGCCGCGTGCGATGCATGCGCCGGTGCTCGTCGACGTCGGCAAAGGCGGCGCGCGCGATGGCGCACAAGTGCTGGCCAACGGCGCCGTGGCGGCCGTCTGCGCCTTGGCGGCGCACGGTGCCGCTCATGCGCACGG
>SCQY01000314.1 GCA_004298665.1 bacterium
TGCCCAGGCAGTAGCAGACGGCGGAGTTCGCCGCGCTTCCCCGCCCCTGGCAGAGGACGTCGAGACGGTGCGCCGCCTGCACGATGTCCCACACCACCAGAAAGTAGCCGGCGAGATCGAACTTGGCGATGATCCCCAGCTCGTAGTCGATCTGCCGCTCCACCTCGCGCGGCAGCGGAGAGCCGTACCGCTCGCGCGCGCCGTGGAAAACCAGGTGACGCAGATAGATCTGCGCGCTCTCGAACGTCTCCGGCACGGGGAACGAAGGAAACTGCCCCTCCAGCCGATCGAGCGAGAACGTGCAGGCCTCCGCAATCTCCAGCGTGGCGCGGAGCGCCTCGGGATAGGGCGCGAAGAGACGGTGCATCGCCGCGGCATCCTTGAGATGGGCCTCCGCATTGGCCTCCAAACACGTGCCGGCGGCGGCCAGTGTGGTCTTCTCGCGCACGCAGGTCAGCACGTCGCAGAGCTGGCGATCCTCGCGCACGGCGTAGCGCACGCCGTTGGTGGCCACGTACGGCATGCGCAGGCGGCGCGCTAGCGCTACGGTGCGCCGCACGAGCGTTGCATCCTCGGGGCGCAGATGATGCTGAATCTCCAAGTAGGCGCACTCACCGAAGAGCGCGCGCAGGCGCGCCGCGCACGCCTGCGCATCCTCCGGCGGCGGCCAGCCGGAGAGGGCGATCACGTCGCCGGCGTGGCCTTCCAGATCCTCCCAGCGCAGACGCGCATCGCCTTTGCTGCCGCGCAACTGCGCCGTCGAGATCGCGCGGCAGAGGTTGGCGTACCCCGCGCGCGTCCGTGCCAGCAGCACCAGGGAGTTGCCGCCTTCCAACGAGAGCTCCGCGCCGACGATCCCCTGCAAACCTGCCGCGCGCGCCGCACGGCAGAGGCGCACGGTACCGTAGAGGCCGTCGCGATCGGTGAGCGCCAGCGCACGCAGACCAATTGCCGCGGCGCGCTCCGCGAGTTCCTCGGGATGGGCCGCCGCACGCAGGAACGAGAAGTTCGACCACGCGTGCAGCTCCGCGTAACCGCTCGGTGAGCGCTCACGCATAGCTCCCCAGCACGTACCAGCGTGCGCCTTCGCGCGCGATGCGCAGCAGCGTGCCGGCGGCGGTCTGCACGTCGTAGTCGTCGCGCTCGCTGCCCTCGCTCCACCAGCGCTCGGCGGTGCGCCACGGACCGGCCACTTCCACAACTTCGTCATCACCCACCGCACACGGCACACCGCGGCGTAGGCGCACAACGATCTCGCGCCGTTCGTGCAGCAGGCGCAGATGCGCCGAAGGCTGCGTTGCGGTATCGGATGCGGCGCGGTGCCGCTCCACCGACGCCAAGGCACTGCGCGCGTCGAACGGCGCGTACGCGAAACGCCCCTCGGGGCGAAAGGCCTCATGCACTTCGGCGCGGCGCAGACTCTCTTCGCCGAAAGCTCCCGCCACGCGCGCCAGCGCCGTCTGCAGCGTCTCGGAGTCGGGGCGTGACTCCGCCAGCAGCGAGAGCGGGATGCCGCCATCCTCCACGCGCACGGCCTCCACGCGCACCCCGCTCACCGCCTCGCAGATCGCGCTCTCGCGCTCCTCCGCCACACCTTCCAAACGCGCACGCAGCAAGGCCAAGAGCACCTCGGCACGGGCCGTCGGTGAGGCCACTTCGCAGCGCAGACGGCGCGCCTCGCCGCGCTCGCTCTCCAGCGTCAGCTCCAGCTGCGCACAGCGCCGCCCGGCGCGTTGGAGGTCGGCGGCGAGCTGCTCGATCAGCCCGCGACAGGCGAAGAGGATCGCCTCCATGCGATCGATGGGCTCCTGCGCCTGCGCACTCACCGCGACGGTGGTGCGGCGCGGACGCGGGCGCAACGGCATGCGATCCTCGCCGCGTGCCAGCGCGAGCCAGCGCAGCGCCTGCGGGCCGAAGCGGCGCGCCAGCCCGCCGCCGGGGAGCGCCGCCAGTTGGCCCAGGCGGCG
>SCQY01000315.1 GCA_004298665.1 bacterium
CCCCAATAGAAGACGTCGCCGCGCACCAGCGCGACGGGAATGCCCAAGCTGATGGTCATGCGTTCCACCGAGCTGATGAACGTGAGCGCATAGACGAACTCCTGGATCACCAGCGTGAAGGCGAAGACCACTACGGTCAGCGTGCCGGAGAGAGCCAAAGGGACGACGATCGTGCGGATGACGGCCAGCCGGCTGTAGCCGTCGATCATCCCCTGCTCTTCGAGATCTCTGGGAATCGTCCGGAAGAAGCCCATCATGAGCCAGGTGCAGAACGGGATCGTGAACGTTGGGTAGACCAGCACGAGTGACCACAGCGTATTGGTGAGGTGCAGCCACGCCACGACGCGCGCGAACGGGATGAAGAGCAAGGTCGGCGGCACCAAGTAGGTGAGGAAGATCCCGATGCCAAGCGGCTCCCCCCACGATCCCGCGAGCTTGGTCAGCGCATAACCGGCGGGGAGCGAGAACGCGACGGTGATGGCCACCACCAGCAGCCCCACGAGGACGGTGTTGCCCACCCATCGGACGTAGTCGGTTTGCGTGAACAGGAGCGAGACGTGCGCCAAGGTCGGGGGAGCGTTGAAGCCCCAAGGGATGTGGCTCGTCACGGTTCCGCCAACGTACAGGTCGCGGTCCTGCTTGAACATGGTGAGGAACATCCAGTAGAACGGGATGATCGCCAAGACCGTGACGGCGACCGCGGTGGCGTACAGGGCCGTGCGTTTGACGATGCGCACCGCGCGCCGCAACGTACGCGGGCTCACGAACCGATCTCCGTTCGCCGGGCGAAGCGCAGCAGAATGATCGTCGCCAGGGCCAGCACCGGCAGCAGAAATAGCGCGATGGCAGCGCCCTGACCCAGGTCTCCGCCCAGGATTCCGCGTTGGAATGCCAGCGTGCTCAGGACCTGGGTGCTGTTGTAGGGGCCGCCGTTGGTCAACAGGTAGACGGTGGTGAGATCGGTGGCGGTGAAGGCGATGCCGAAGAGCACGGCCACGCTGGCGATCGGGACGATGAGCGGGAACTCGATCTGGAAGACGCGGCGCCAGAATCCCGCGCCGTCCACCAGGGCGGCTTCGCGGATGTCCTGCGGAATCGATGTCAGCCCGGCCAGTACGATCACGGTGGCGAACGGAAACATGCGCCAGACGTCTACGACGATGATCGCGGTGAGCGCGAGCGTCGTGTCGCCGAACCAGTAGAGCCAGCCGTGCAGCAGACCCAGCGCGCGCAGCGTCCAGTTGATGACGCTGAACGTCGAGTCGAACATCCAGACCCAGGCAAGCGCCGCGAGCGAAACCGGGACCGCCCAAGGCAGCAGCAGCAGGAAGCGAAAGACGCGCATGCCGCGGATCCCGGCGTCGAGCACCAGCGCGGTGACCGTCGCCAGGACCATCACGGCAATCTGAGAGACGACCGTGATCAAGATCGTGTTGATGATCGCCCGATGGAAGAGCGGGTCCGGAAGAATCTCAGCGAAGTTGTGCAGGCCCACCCAGTGGAACTCCAGGCCGCCGGCCGTCGCAGAGCTGAAGCTCAGCATGATCGCCAGCACGAAGGGCACGCCGGCCAGGAGCAGCACGTAAGCCAGCGCGGGGGCCAACATGATGCGCCCCAGCAGATCGCCGCGGTCGGCAAGCGTCCGCCGTGCTGGCCGCAGCCGTGCCTGCCGTAGCTGCTCAGCCAGTGCCATCGGAGCTGCTGCTCCCGCTTCTCCTGTCGAAGTAGCGGAGCGCTCGGCGATCGACCGCGAAGTCGTAGGTCTCCCCCGCGGCGATGGGTTGGTCCACCGTGACCGGAACGGTGGCGATCACATCTTTCTCGTCGGCAGACTCTCCGTCGAGCCGGCCGTAGACCAGCCGGTCCGAGCCGAGATACTCGACATGCCGCACGAGAAAGCGAAAGGCGGCGACATCGGCCGCTGCCACGAACGACGCCCGGGGCAAGAAGCGCTCCGGCCGGAAGCCCAACCAGGTTGCCTCGTTCAGTTCCACTAGGTTCATCGGCGGCGAGCCCAGGAACGTGGCGACGAACGTGTCGGCGGGATCATCGTACACGTCGCGCGGCGTTCCGATCTGCAGCACCCTGCCGTGGTTCATCACCGCCACCCGATCGCCAAGGCCCATCGCTTCGACTTGATCGTGCGTCACGTAGATGATCGTGGTGCCGAGTTTGCGTTGGAGTTGTTTCAGCTCGACGCGGGCGGTCGTGCGCTGGCGTGCGTCCAGATTTGAAAGCGGTTCGTCGAAGAGGAAGACCCCCGGATTCCGCACCACCGCGCGTGCTAGGGCCACGCGCTGGCGCTCGCCGCCGGAAAGCTGGCGCGGATAGCGCTGCAGCAGGTGCGCGATGCCGAACATCGCGGCCGTCGCCTGTACGCGTTCGATGATCTCGCTCCGCGTCTTGTGCGCGGCCTCGAGGGGAAAGGCGATGTTCGAGAATGCCGTCTTGTGCGGGTAGAGCGCGTAGCTCTGAAAGACCATGGCGATGTCTCGGCTGCGCGGCGGGATGTCTTCGTCCATCGGCTCGCCGCCGATCACGATCTCGCCGGATGTCGGCGTCTCGAGCCCGGCGATCATGCGCATCAGGGTGGTCTTGCCGCAGCCCGACGGACCGAGCAGAACGAGGAACTCACCCTCCTCGATCGAGAGGTCCACGCCGTCGACGGCGTGGACCTCCGCGAAGGTCTTGTGCAGATCGCGTATCTCGACGTAGCCCATCAACCGCCGACCAGCCCGGCCTTCCGCCACTTCGCGAAGATGGCGTTGACGCGTGCGGTGCTCTGTTTCACCGACTCCTTCGGCGTAAGCTGTTTGGTCGCCGCCTTGGCGAACATATCGGGGATGACGAACGTATCGAAGATCTCGCCGATAGCCGGATTCGCCGGACCGGGATGCCCGATGTTCGTCGACCACTTCTCCGCGGTCGCCAGCACGGCCAGCTTATCGGCCGGCGCCGAGCCGAAGGGATCGCGCTGGAACTGTGCCGCCACCCAGCGCTGTCCCGCCGCAGCCTTTTGGGCCAGCGGCGTGCCCGGCGCTGCGCAGGTCCCCATGAACGACGGGGTGTTGTAGAGCTTGCTCGCCATGCATGCTTCGCGATAGTTGTCGCACAGGTGCAGCAGAAACTCCTTGGCGGCGTCGGGGTTTTTGGCGAACTTCCAAACGACCCAGATGCCCATCACGTGCTCGCTGGCGATGCCGATGCCCGTCGGCCCTTTCAGCGCCGGGACGAAGAAGGTGTTCTCCGCTACCGGGAGCTTCTTGTCTTGCGCCGTCCGATAGGCCGAGATCGAGTTGAGGATATAGGATGTCTGCCGGGCATTGAAGGCTTGGTTGTTCGACGCCGCGTTCCAGCTCAAGACGGCGGGGTTGATGACCTGCTGGAAGAGCGTAGCGCCGAACTCCACCGCCTTCACGGTCTCGTCCGAATCCAGGGTGACGCGCTCTTGAGCATCTTGTACAGCCCCGCCGTACGACCACAGCAGAGCGCGCATCGCCATGTTCGAGTCGATGTCTTGCGACATCCCGATGCCGATGGGGATTTGGATGCTCGGGTCGGACTTCTTGATTTGCAAGCCGTAGGTCAAAAGATCTTCCCAGGTGACCGGGCCGCCCGGCTTGCCGACCTTCGTCCAGGCGTCCTTCAGATAGTCGCCCGGGTCGATCGTCCATTCGGCGGAGAAGCCGTAAGCTTTTTTGGTGAAGGAATTATATGTGCTGCTCCGGACCAGCGGCACCATCGGTCCGTAACGCCGTTCCGTTTCCTTCGCGAGGTCCGAGAGGTCGAGCACGTGCGGCTCGAACGCCGCGGGCGGGGATAGGAAGAACGCAAGGTCGTGGCCTTGCCCTGCAGCCACCTCCGAGGTGGCGCGCGGAACGAGATCTGCGTACGAGATATGATCGACGACGACATCGATGCCCTTACTCCGTCCCCATGCCTTGGCGAATGGATCGAACCAGGCATCGTATGCCGGGACGAAATGGCTCCAGGTGATGATCCGCAGGCTCTTGGCTTGAGCCCGCACGATCGCCGGAACAGAGAACGTCGTTGCCGCCGCGCCGGCCGCGCCGGCGCCTTTCAAGAAGGTGGATCGTGTAAGATGGACGCTCTCGATGCCTTGCACCGTATACGTCACTTCCTTCGGTCGCGAGGGTAGACGCCGGCGCTCACGATGAGCGTCCGGGCGGGTGGGATTCCCTCACTGATATGAGTATTGGCTCCCGTCTGTGAGGTCAAACACAGCGAGCGGCCTAGGGCCCAGCAGCCGCGGGTGGAGCCACCGCCCGCCCCCTTGGCTGTGGAATAGCGGACACCGGACCGGCTGCCAAAGAAGAAGCAGCGATCGTGAACGACTCCGTCGACCTCTTGATCTCGAGCGGCGATCCCTCGCTCGACGCATATCTTCTGCGCGCGATCCCGCAGCAGGTCAGCGGCTATCGCCTAGCCACGGCCGC
>SCQY01000316.1 GCA_004298665.1 bacterium
CTTCTTCAACTGGGCGAGGTACTCGCCGTCGCTCCGCGGAAAATGGCGCTCGTCAAAGGCGACGCCGTCGACTGGCAGCTCGCTTCCGCAAAGGTCCAGCCACTCGAGCTGGGTCAGCGAACCGGAGGAGAGCGCGCGGTGATAGGCGGCGCTCGAGCAGGCAACTCTCACGCCGACGCGTTCGCGCTACAGGATACGAACCCCCTTGATCACCGTGCTCTTCGTCTGTACCGGCAACATCTGCCGCAGTCCGATGGCTGCTGCGCTCTTCGAGGTGTTTGCTCGCCACGCCGGGCGCGAAGACCTGCATGCCGAGAGCGCGGGCATCTCGGCGCAGGAAGGCTTGTTCGCCACCGTCGAGGCGCATCGCGCGCTCGATGGCGTGGCCTCGCTTGTATCGCATCGGGCGCGCCGCGTCGACGCAGCGCTCGTGCAGCGCGCCGATCTCGTGGTCGGTCTCACGCATGACCATGCGCGGTTTCTGCGCGCCGCCTATCCGTCGGCCGCCTCACGCATCATCTCTTTCGCCGACCTCCCCGGCGGCGCCAGCGTCCGCGATCCCTATCTGCTCGAGCAGTCTGACTACGATCAGACGCGCCGCCACCTCGAACGGCTCATCCCGGTTTTGCTGGAAGAGCTCGATCGCTACGGCGTCCGCGGGCGCCGCAAGAGGATTCGCGGCGAAGGCGAGAGGAAGTCGAGTGCATGAGGATTGCCATCGCCGCCGATCATGCGGGCTTCCCCGTCAAAGCGCAGGTCATCGATGTCGTTCGCTCGATGGGTCACGAGGTACTGGATCTCGGCACCTGTGACACCACGGCCGTCGATTATCCGGACTACGGTTTCGCCGTCGGCGAGGCCGTGGCCGGCGGGCGCTGCGAGCGGGGCATCGTCGTCTGCGGATCGAGCATCGGCATTGCCATCGCGGCCAACAAAGTTCGCGGCGTGCGCTGTGCCCCTGTGGCCGAGCCGCTCTCCGCGGAGCTGGCTCGCCGGCACAATGACGCCAACGTGCTCTCGCTCTCCGAGCGCCTCTGCGGCTGGGAGATGCTGGAGCGCCTGGTGCGCGTCTTCCTCGAGACGCCGTTCGACGGCGGGCGCCACGCCTACCGGGCCGCCAAGCTCGACAACTACGGTGACTTGGAGCGCCGCAAGGCCCTGGCAGACGTTGAGCGCGGGCTTGTCGAAGGTGCCGAAACTCCCACTCAGCTCTTGAGGTAATCTGACCGTGCGAACGTTGGAAGAGTCGCTGCTGGCCACCCAGGACCCGGAGATCCGCGCCGCCATTCTCGGCGAGGAGGGGCGTCAGCGCCGTAACCTCGAGCTGATCGCCTCCGAGAACTACGTTTCGCCGGCGGTCCGCGAGGCGCAGGCGTGCGTCATGACCAATAAGTATGCCGAGGGCTATCCCGGTCGCCGCTACTACGGCGGCTGCGAATACGTGGACGTCGCGGAACAGATCGCCATCGACCGCATCAAGCGGCTCTTCGAGGCCGACCACGCGAACGTCCAGCCGCACGCCGGCGCTCAGGCCAACGCCGCCGTCTTCATGGCGGCCATGCAGCCGGGCGACACCGTGCTGGGGATGTCGCTGTCGCACGGCGGTCACCTCACGCACGGCACGAAGATCACGTTCTCCGGCAAGTACTTCCAGGCGTTCGCCTACGGCGTGCGCCAAGATACGGAGCTGATCGACTTCGATCAAGTCCGTCAACTGGCGCGCGAGCACAAGCCCAAGCTGATCGTCGCCGGCGCGTCGGCCTATCCGCGCATCATGGAGTACGCCCCCTTCCGCGAGATCTGTGACGAAGTGGGCGCCGCCCTCATGGTTGACGTGGCGCATATCGCGGGGCTGATCGTGACAGGGCTGCACCCCTCGCCGGTGCCCTATGCGGACTTCGTGACTTCGACCACCCACAAGACGTTGCGCGGACCGCGCGGCGGGCTGATCGTGTGCAGCGAGAAATGGGCGGCCGCAGTCGACAAAGCCGTCTTCCCCGGCATGCAGGGCGGGCCGTTCATGCACACCATCGCCGCTAAGGCGGTGGCCTTCGGCGAGGCGCTCACGCCGGCGTACGCGGAGCACATGGCGCAGGTGAAGACCAACGCCGCCGTGCTGGCCGAGGAGCTGCAGCGTGCCGGACTGCGCCTGGTAGGCGGCGGCACCGACACCCACCTGATGCTGGTGGACGTGAGCGTCAAGGGGCTTACCGGCAAAGCCGCCGAGGCCTATCTCGATGAGATCGGCATCACCGTCAACAAGAACGCCATTCCGTTCGACAAGGAGAAGCCCACGGTTGCCAGCGGTATCCGCATCGGTACCCCAGCCGTTACCACGCGCGGCATGAAGGAAGACGCGATGCGCGAGATCGCCGCGATCATCGTCGAAGGCTTGGGCGACATCGAACGCGGGGCGAAGAAAGTATCGCTGCGCGCGCGCGTGGACGAGCTCACCAGCCACTACGGGGTGCCCTAGAGACGTTGACGAGACTGGATTCCCGCGTTCACGTCGTCGATCATCCGGTGGTCACCGACCGCTTGGCGCACCTGCGTTGCGCGACGACGCCCAGCGGTGAGTTTCGCCGTGTGGTCGAGGAGATCGGCCTGTTGCTCGCCTACGAGGCGACCGCCGACCTCCAGACGCGAGAGGACCGCGTACGCACGCCCGTGGCTGAGGCGCGCGTGCGCCGTTTGGCGCAGCCTGCGCCCGTGGTGGCACCGATTCTGCGTGCGGGTCTGGGGCTCTTGTCGGGCTTCCTCTCGCTCATCGACGAGGCGGTGGTGGCGCACTTGGGCTTCTATCGCGATCCGCAGTCGCTCGAAGCCATACCATACTATGCCAACCTTCCTGCCGATCTCGCCAACCGGCGCGTCTATGCTGTGGACCCCATGCTGGCCACGGGGAACTCCGCGGTGGCGGCGCTGCGCGTGCTGGCATCGCACGGGGCTAGCGACGTGACGCTGATCTGCCTGATCGCGGCGCCCGAAGGCGTGGAGAACGTGCAACGCACGTATCCGCGCACGCGCATCGTAACGGCGGCGCTCGACGAGCGCCTCAACGAGCACGCGTACATCGTACCGGGCCTAGGCGACGCCGGCGATCGCATGTATGGCTCAACGTCCTCCGTGCCGGCCATGGTGAATCCGGCGTGACCGAGATTGCCTCGCGCACGCGACCGACCTGGGACGAGTACTTCATGGATCTCGCCCGCGTTGCGGCGACGCGCTCTACCTGCCCGCGCGCCCAAGTCGGCGCGCTGCTGGCGCGCGACCACCGCGTGCTGACCACCGGGTATAATGGAGCGCCGAGCGGCTGCTCGCATTGCACGGACGTGGGCTGCATCATGGTCGACGGCCACTGCAAGCGCGCCGTCCATGCTGAGGCCAACACGATCGTCCAGGCAGCGCTCCACGGCGTGAACGTGCGCGGCGCCACCGCCTATTGCACGCACCAGCCCTGCGAAACGTGCTCGAAGCTGCTGATCAGCGCGGGCGTGGTGCGCATCGTCTTCGAGCATGCCTATCCCGATGCGGTGGCCGTCGAGCTGCTGCGTGAGGCCGGCGTCGCCCTGCAAGAGTTTCGCCGATGAGCCCGTTTGGTTTCGAGGTCTCGACCTTCGGCGTCGCGTTGGCGACGGCGCTGGCGTCCACGCCGCTGGTACGCCGCGTGGCGTTGAAGCTGGGGATCGTGGCGCTGCCGGGCGGGCGCAATGCGCACACCGAGCCCACGGCACGCTGCGGCGGCATCGCCGTTTACCTGGGCTTCGCTTTCGCGCTCTTCGTGGTCATGGGTATCGCGCTCTCCAGCGGAGCCAGAGTGTGGGATCGCGTGATCATCCGCGAGCTGGTGGGTCTGCTCTTCGGCGGGACGCTGATCTTCCTCATCGGGATCTGGGACGACGCCATGGATCTCCCGGCAAAGAAGAAGCTGGTAGGCCAGAGCGCCGTCGCCGTCGTCTCGATGCTCTACGGTTTCATCATCCCCGGGGTGAGCAATCCGTTTGCGCACGATTCCTGGGTGGCGTTCCCACTCTGGGTCGGTGCGCCGCTGACGCTCTTCTGGTATCTCGGCATGATGAACGCGATGAACTTCATCGACGGCCTCGACGGGCTGCTGCCGGGCATCACGGTAATCGCCGGGATTTGCCTCTACGCGATCGCGCTCATCAAAGGGCACGCGCTGGTAGCGCTGTTGATGGCGGCGATGGTGGGCGGGTCGCTGGGGTTCCTGCCGTACAACTTCAACCCGGCGAAGATCTTCTTGGGCGACTCCGGCTCGCTCTTCATCGGCTACGTCTTCGCCACCGTCTCGATCATCGGCGTCAGTAAGCTGGCCATCTCGATCAGCTTGGTGGTACCGCTGATCGTGCTGGCGCTTCCCGTCTTCGATACGGCGGCCGCGATACTCCGCCGCGTGCGCAAGAAGCAGCACCTCTTCGCCGCCGATCGCGGCCACATCCATCACATGCTGGTCTTCCGCTACGGGATGAGCGTGCGTCAAGCGGTGATCGTTCTCTACGCCGTCTGTTTCGCGCTGGGGCTGGCGGCCTTCTTCATCAGCGGCGGGCCGCAGTCGCTCGCCCATGCCCACCACGTGAGGCTATGAGCGCACCGTTACGAGTCATGGCCGTCTTCGGCACGCGCCCCGACACCATCAAGATGGCTCCGGTCGTCGAAGCACTCAAGGCCGCCGCACCTGCCGTCCAGCCCATCGTCTGCGTCTCTGCCCAGCACCGCCAGATGCTCGACGATCTGCTGGCGCTCTTCGCCATCGTTCCCGACTACGATCTCGACATCATGGAAGAGGGGCAGACGCTGACCAGAGTTACCACCAAAGTCTTGGTGGGCATGGAGCGCGTGCTGCGTCAAGCACGTCCCGACGTGGTGCTCGTGCACGGCGATACCAGCACCTCGAGCGCCGCGGCGTTGGCAGCGTTCTATCAGCAGATTCCCGTCGGCCACGTGGAGGCCGGCCTGCGCACCAACAACCGCTACGAGCCTTTTCCCGAGGAGATCAATCGCCGCATCAACGGCATCCTCGCCAACTACCACTTCGCGCCCACGGAGCGCTCGGCGGCGAATCTGCTTGGTGAGGGCGTCGATCCGCACGACGTGATCGTTGCCGGCAATACGGTGATCGACGCCTTCTTGAAGACCGCGGCGCGCGACGACGTCGTCGCACCGCAACTGGCGCTGTTCGATCCTGCGCGCCCGCTGCTGTTCGTGGAGGCGCACCGGCGCGAGAATCACGAGGCGATGGGCGAGATCGCGGAAGCGATGCGCGAGATCGTCCAGCTTCCCCAGCGGCCGCAGATCCTCTGGCCGCTCCACCCCTCGCCGCAGGTGGCGCCCTTGGTGCGCGCCGCGTTGGCCAACGTCGAAGGCATCCATCTCACGGAGCCGATGAATTACGGCGAGCTGGTTCGGGCGGTGCGCGCCTCGCGCTTTCTGCTCACGGACTCCGGCGGTCTGCAAGAGGAGGCTCCCTGCCTGGGCAAGCCGGTGCTGGTGATGCGCCGCACCACCGAACGCCCGGAAGGGCTGGCGGCAGGGACGCTGGAGCTGGTGGGAACGGATCGCGCCGCCATCGTCGCCTCGGCGGCCCGCCTGCTCTCGGATGCGGGCGCCTACCTGGCGATGGCGCGGGCGAGCAACCCGTACGGCGACGGCCAGGCCTCCGAGCGTATCGTGCGCTGGCTCTTGGCCCGCTTGCGTGATGGAGCCTATCCCAGTGCGTTCGTGGCGGCCTGAGCGGGCCGCGTGAAGAGCACCTGGCTCGCGATCGCCGGGGCGGGGAGCAGTTTCATGGCCGCCGTGATCGTCGGGCTCTACCTGGGCTGGCTAGCGGGCAGCCGGACCGGCCATCCCGTCTTAGCGGTGGTTGGCCTCTTCCTCGGCATGCTGGCGGGAGGCGTCCTGGTGGTGACGATGATCGTCCGGCTGCGATTCTGATCTCGAAACGTGCGCTTGTGAATTTTGGCACAAACTTGCAGGTATCGTGCCGCAGTAGGCGTATGTACGGGGCGGCTCAACCGACAGGTACGTATTGAAGGATTTTCCAGCCCTCGAGAGTCGGACCATCATCCGCGCGCTCTCGATCGCCGTCTTCGGGGGATCCATCTTGTGGCGCGCGCTGGGGTGGGCGGCAGGGACGCTCTTCGCGGCGGGTATCGTGGCGGGGCTGCTGAATGCCGCCGCGATCGCGTACAAGAACGCCGGCCTCCTCGACGGCAAGGGCTCGGTGTGGACGCACGGTGCGTTGAGCGGGTTGCGAGTAGTGGCAGTAGCGGCTGCGCCGTTCGCGATCATCGTCGGCCACGGGCCGGTGTGGAACGTGGTATGGTACTTCGCGGGTTTCTTCGGCGCGCAGGCGCTGGTGATGATTCGATTGGCACAAAGGTGAGGGAGCGTGGCTGAACACGAGACGATCGGCGGACATCCAACCTGGAACCTCCCGGTTCTAGGCAGCGTCCATTCCGATACGATCTGGATCACGTGGCTGGCGATGGCCGTCGCGTTGTTGCTGCTGTTCTTCGCCACGCGCGTCTACTCGATCAAGCGCGTGACCAAGCGGCAGACGATGATGGAGCTCATCATCGGCTTCCTCGAGAACCTCGCAGTCGATACGCTGGGCCCCGCCGGCCGCCCCTTCGTCCCGCTGACGATCGCCGTCTTCACGTTCATCCTCGTGCTCAACGAGATTGGCCTCGTGCCGTGGCCGGGGCGCTCGCCCACGAGCGACCTGAACACCACCGCCGGCATGGCGATCCTGGTCTTCATCATGCTCTACGTCGTGGGCATCAAGAACCACGGATTCAAATACTTCAAGCATTGGCTCGGTCCGAAGGAGCTGGGACCGGTCGGGATGGTGGCGCTGATTCCGATCAACCTCATCGAGGATTTCACCAAGCCGGTGACGCTGGCCATGCGACTCTTCGGCAACATCCTGGCCGGTGAGATCCTGCTCTTCGTGGTCGCCACGATCATCGCGTCGCACCTGGTCATCGGACCGCTGAATATCTCGGCAGGGGCCACCGTCGCGCCGTTCCTGATCTACGGATTCAACTTGTTCGTCGGCCTGATTCAGGCTCTGGTCTTCACGCTGCTGATGGTGGCGTATCTCATGGCACCAACATCAGAGGAAGGCTCGCACTAACACCATCCCTCGCATCGCGCAGTAAGGAGAAATGCGTTGACCTCGCTCGCTTTCG
>SCQY01000317.1 GCA_004298665.1 bacterium
TGCCGTCGAGGACGTCGAGCGAGCCGAGGTCGCCGCGGAGCGTGCGTTCGATCTCTGCCGCCGTCAGACGCGCCAGCGCGCGGTCGAGTGCTACTTCGACCACGGGGGCGCTGAAGCCCGTGCGCTCTTCGAGCGCCGCCTGTGTGCGCACACGCGGCGGAAAATCGGGGTGCTCCCAACGGCGCGCCGCGCCAACTACGGCGCGCACGATGCGCCGCACGGGGAGATCACGATGCATGGAGCACCGCCAAAGCCTCGGCATCGAGCGAGCATCCGCGCAGAACGGCGCCGGCCTGGCGCCCCAGCAGGACGAAGTGCGTCGGGTCGAGCGCGTACCCTAGGTCCTCCGTCTGAATCGCCGCCACGCTGGAGCGATTGGCGAGATCGACGTGGCGCAGTGCGCCCACCGTTCCCATCGGCGCTTCGAGCCCTGTCTGCGGATCGATGACCAGCACGCGCAGCCATGGCGGCGAAGACTTCACGCGATGCCCGCCGTGCAGCGCGCGTTCCGGTTCCGCCAACACGACGTCGTAGTGCTGGGAAAGCAGCTCCGTCATGCCGTATTCGGCGATCACGCGCTCCCGCGGAATTCCCAAGAGGGCCGGGAACTCCGCGTAGAGCTCCTCGCGGCCCACTTCGCGCGAGCGTCCTTTGAAGCCGCCGGTTTCCATGGCGCGCGAGCCCTCGGGAAGGCGAAGCGCGATGCCCGCATCGTGGAGTGCGTCGAAAAGGTGAACGTAGGCGAAGGCCGTTCCCGCGATGCAGACGGCGCGACCCTCGTTCTGGGCACGGCGCGCAGCGGTGAGGAAGGCATCGAGCTCCAGCGCGCCGGCGTGCAGGAAGAAGTCCACGCCGTCGCCCAGCTCGCGAGCCACGGTGCGCATCATGTAGCCCAGCGAGCTGCGCGGCGCCTCGGCGGGGTCGGGCACGAGGTTCAGGTAGCGCAGGCGCGCGCCGTCCGGGAGCATGAAGCGGCGGAACCCGGCTAGCAGCGAGGCTTCGTAGAGCGCCGCGCGCTCGACGTAGTGGACGCCAGGACGCCCTTGCGTGGTGCCGCTGGTCTCGAAGTGCAACGCCGCCCGCTCCGGAGGGAACGTCGCCAGCGCCGCTTCTTTGAACGCGGCGCTTGGTATGGCGGGGATCTCGCGCCAGCTGGCGGGCAGGCGCTCCTCGCTCCAGCCAAGCGAACGCGCCCAACGCGCGTAGGGAGCGTCGGTTCGCAGCTGATAGGTGAAAAGGTCGCGCGCAAGGCGGTCGAAGGCTGCGTCGTCGAGACCGCGTTCGACCGCCTGGAGGATGCGTGCGTCGAGCGCTGCGACGGAGCCGGTCTGGTCATTCACGTCGGCGCTTGGTTGGGCGCGAGACGGCGCGGGCCCTGGCGCGAGGGTCCGCGCCGCGCTCCTGGAATTCCGTTCACGCATGCGCCTGCTGGTAGTGGAGGATCACGACGCGCTGGCGCGCTCGATCAAGCGGGCGCTCGAAGAGCTGCGCTATGCGGTCACCGTCGTGAACGACGGGGAGGCTGCACTCGATGCGCTGTTGACCGAGAGCTACGCGCTGGCGATCCTCGACATCGGTCTGCCCACGCGCGACGGCATCGAGGTCTGCCGCGCGGCCCGCGCGCACGGCGTCGGAGCCACGATCCTGATGCTCACGGCGCGCGACGGCGTGGACGATCGCGTGAGGGGACTCGATGCCGGCGCCGACGACTACCTCGTCAAACCGTTCTCGATCGAGGAACTCCTGGCGCGCGTGCGCGCGCTGCTGAGGCGTGCCGAGCGTCCCGTTGCGCCCGACGTGGTCTCGGTTGGTGAGGTGCGCCTGGATCGCGCGGCGCGCACGGCGACGGTGCACGGCGCGCCGCTGGAGTTGGGTGCTACGGAGCTGCGTCTGTTGGAGTATCTGCTGACCAACGCGGGCGTGGTGCTGACGCGCCAGCAGATCCTCGATCGGGTCTGGGAGTACGAGTACGAAGGCTCCGGCAACATCGTCGAGGTCTACGTCAGCCAATTGCGCAGGAAGATCAAGAAAGCCGGCGCCGCCGATCTCATCAAGACGGTGTGGGGCGTTGGCTACCAGGTCGTCACGGCGCACCAGCGGGTGGAAGGCTGACCGATGGAGCGCAGCGTGCGCGCGGCGGCGCTCCGTCTGGCGCTCTGGAATGCTCTGGCTTTCTTGATGGTGCTGCTGGCGGCCGATGCGGCATTCTATCTCGTGGCGATGGGCAGTCAGCGCGACCAGCTCGCGGAGCTTGCCGGTACGCCGCTGGGTGATGCGGCGATCCGCGCCTATGCGCGCTCGCTGATGGTCGGCATCGCGGCGGCGAGCGTACCGATCCTGGTTGCGTCGGCGGCCGCCGCCTACGCGCTGGGGCGCCTCGCGGTGGCGCCGTTGGCAGAGTCGTTGGAACGCCAGCGGCGCTTCGCTGCCCAGGCCTCGCACGAGCTGCGCACCCCGATCGCCGTGATCGCCGCGGAGGCGGAGGTCGCGTTGCGCGGTGGGAACCGCGACGAGGCGCTGGAGGCGTTGGCGCGCGTTTTGGAGGAGGCGCGCCATATGGGGCATCTGGCGGGAGATCTCTTGACGCTGGCGCGCCCCGCCAGTGGGATGAGCGTGGTCAGCGAGCCGGTGGATCTGCAGGATGTGGCCGCGACCACCGTGCGCCGCTTCGCCGAGCGCGCCCGCGCGCGCAAGGTAAGGTTGCGTCGTGAAGGGGATGGCTTCGCGCTCGTGATGGGGGACCGCGAACGCCTGCTGGAGCTGGCCGGAAATTTGGTGAGTAACGCCCTTCGCGCCACACCGCCGGGCGGCGTCATCACGCTCTCGGTGCGCCCGGGTCGCGGAGAGGCGGCGCTCGACGTGCGCGACAGCGGGAGCGGAATACCGCGCGAGCGCTTGACGGAGATCTTCGAGCCCTTCGTGCGTTTCGGCGTGGACGGCGACGGCGGTGCGGGTCTGGGGTTGGCCATCTGCCGCTGGATCGCGGCGGCGCATCACGGAACACTCGAAGCGCAGAGCGAGGCCGGTCGCGGCTCCACCTTCACGCTGCGGCTTCCCGCGCGCACGGGATGAGGCGCCTTCAGGAACTTCGCAGACTCTCGAATTAGGCTTGGAGGTGACGATGGCCCGCTACCTCACGCTCATGGTTCTGCTCGCCGCCTCTCTGGTCGGAGGCGTTGCCATGGCTGCGCACGCCGTTGGTACGCCTGCGTCGCCGCCGGGTTGGGTGACCGCCGCGCGCGGGCTCGTGCCGGAGCCGCCGAACCATGTCTTGCTCGGACCGATCTCGGCTGCGGGGCGCAAAGCGTGGGACTGCTGGCCGCAGTTGGAGGCGGAGTCGGCCACGCTCGACCCGGTTTTCCAGGGCCAGCCGGCGGGGGAGAGCCCGCGTCCGTGAAGGCCGTCGCATTGATGCTCGTGCTCGCTGCACTCGCAACGCTTCCGGCGCGGGCGCAGTACGGGCAAGAGACGCCGCCGCCGGGGGCGCAGCGCGGCGACGGACTCGACCTAGGGCGCCAGGCGCAGACGCGCCGCGCCTTCGAAGAGATCAACCAGGGCTTCGCGCTCTACCGGCGCAACGATCTCACCGGCGCGGAGGCGAAGTTCCGCTCCGCCATCGCGCGCGATCCAGACGAACCGCAGGGCTCGACGGCGTACTATGACATCGGCCTCGTGCTAGCCCGCACCGCGCGCTACGATGAGGCGGCACGCGCCTTCGACGCCGCCCTGGGGCGCGATCCGGGGATCCTCCCCGCCTGGCTGGGCCTGGTCTACGTGGACCTGCAGCGCGGCAAGCTCGTGGAGGCGCAGCGTGACGCGCGCGCGATGCGGGCCAGCGCCCCCAACTCCGCGCTGGCACGCTACGAGGAGGGCTATGCGGCACTGCGTGCCGGCGAGTTCGACTTGGCGGCCAGCGCCTTTGCCGCGCTGCTGCCGGGCAACGGCAACGTTGCCTCGGTGCGCTACAACCTGGGCTTGGCTTTGCTGCGCGCAGGGCGCTTGGACGACGCGCGCGTCGAGGCCCAGCACGCCATCGCGCTGGCTCCAAGCTATGCCAAAGGCTACTTCCTGCTGGGGAGCATCGCGTTGCGCGCGGGTGACCGCGGCTCGGCGGCACGCGCCTACGCCAAGGCGCGCACCCTCACCAGCGACCCCTCGATGCGCCTGCTCTGCGACGATGTGCTGGGCCAGCTCGGGGCGCGCTGAATACAGCGATCACTCAGGATTTCCCGCTAGGCTCCCGGCATGCGACGCTTGTTGGTGATACTCGGGGCGACCGCCGTGTTCGCCGCCGGCTGCACGCCCAACGCCGCCTCCGTGGCCGCGAGCGGCGGTGCCGCGTTAGCGCCCGGTGCGGCAGTGCAGCGCGTGGACGTCAATCTCGGCGGTAACCCGCCGCTGATCAGCACGCTTGGCACGCTGGCCGGGTATGCGCCCAATCCCAGCACGGTGGCGGTTGGCACGGTGATCGTCTTTCACAACAGCGAGAGCTTCCCGCACACCGCCAGCGCGATCGCCGGAGCGACGTTCCCAGCTGCCAGCCCATTCACGATCGCCGCGCTCCAGCCCAGCGGCGCGCGGCTGAGCGACGCGGGATGGAGCAGCGGGCAGCTGCAGCCCGGCGCCGCCTCGCAGCCCCTGACGGCCGATACCCCGGGCATCTATCTCTACGGCTGCTTCTTTCACTACGGGACGCCGATGCGAGGTGCGATCGTTGTCCAGTAATCGCTTACCCGCGGCACTCCCCGCGCTCGTGGCGACGGCGGCGCTCGCGGCGCTGGGCGCGGCGCGTACGCCCGCCTCCGCTGTGCCGATCTTCGCCGAACGCTACGGACTTTCGTGCACGACCTGCCACTCCGTTCTGCCGGAGCTCAATGCGTTCGGGCGTGCGTTTCGCGAACACGGATACCGACTCTCGCTTCCCAAGCGCGCGACGATCCCGCTTGCCCTGCGCTATCAGGAGATGTATCAGAGCAACGTCGCGCCGCCCGATACGCGCCGTACGACCGGCGGCGGCGTCGTGCTGGGCGCCGCGGAGATCGGGCGCGTCGAAGCCTTCGTTCACGAGAACCTCGGTGCGGGCGGCGGGCCTGCGGGCCTCTTCCTCGGCTATCTCTCCACCTACGACGAGCGCAGCGGCATGCTCTACCGCGCCGGGCTCTTCGAGTTACCCCTGCAGCAGTCGCCGCAGCAGCGCTTGATCGCCGCGACGCCCTTCTCGATCTACGCGATGACGGCGGGGCACGACGACTTGGCGCTCCAGCAGCCGCGTCTGGGCATCGAGGCGGAGCGGCGTTCCGGGCCATGGTACCTGGCCGTGGCAGTCGACCGCGGGGAGTTTCACGGAGCGGCCTACGGCGGGGCTCCGCTGCCGCTGGGATACACTACGCGCCCGGGGGCGCCCGAGCTGGCGCTCTTCGTGCGGCGCAACCTGGGCATGCTGACGCTGGGCCTGGAGCACGTTGGCGGCGTGCGCACGATCGCGCCGCAGGGCGCGGCCGATTTCTCCGATGTCTACCGGCGCGACGGCGTGACGCTCAGCGCCGCGCGCGGGAAGTGGGAGTTCTGGGGGGAGCAGATCTTCGGCCGCGACAGCGACGTCGACGGCCACAACTCGCCCTTGGGCTCATCGGGCGGCTACGCCATGCTGCTCTATCGCCCGGGACCGCACGGGTACCTCTCGGTGCGCTACGACGCGATCGCCAACCCAACGCAGCAGCGCTCCGCCGCGCTGACGGGGGCGCTGATGCTGACGCCGCACCTGCGGCTGCTGGTGGAACGTGACGTTTCGATCGGCGCGACGGCGGCGCCCGCGTGGCGTGCGCTCGTGACGACGGCGATCCCCTGGCCGTAGGCTCTGCCGCCGGCACGATCGCGCACGTCTTTCGCGGAGCGGAGCGGTGGATCGGGCTCGATCGCGTAACATGGGCGACCATGGCATCGCACGCTCCGGCACTCATCGATCTGCGCCGCATCTCCGTCATGCGCGGGCGCCATGTGGCGCTGCACGACGTGACGCTGCGCATCGAGGACGGCGAGCGGGTCGCCATCCTCGGGCCGAACGGAAGCGGGAAGTCGACGCTGATCAAGACGATCACGCGCGAGTGCTACCCGTTGGCGCGCGCCGAGTCGCACATCTCGATCTTCGGGCTGGAGCGCTGGAACGTCTTCGAGCTGCGTACGCTCTTGGGGATCGTCTCCAACGATCTGGCGGCGGCGCAGCGCGAGAGCGTGACGGGCCTGGAAGCGGTACTCTCGGGATTCTTTGCCAGCGTGGGCGTGGGAGCGCGCGTCGATATCTCGGGCGAGATGCGCGCGCTTGCGCTGGCGGCGCTCGAGCGTCTGGATGCCGGCTACTTGGCGCAACGTCCGCTGGGGGAGATGTCTTCCGGCGAGGGGCGCCGCGTGCTGATCGCGCGCGCCTTGGTGCACCAGCCCCGAGCTTTGCTCTTCGACGAGCCGAGCACCAGCCTGGATCTCTCTGCCCAGCGCGAGCTGCGTGCCATTATGGGAGCGTTGGCGCGCTCGGGGCTGGGGATCGTCCTGGTGACGCACCAGCTCTCCGACGTGGTCCCGGAGATCGAGCGCGTGGTGCTGCTGAGCGAGGGACGCGTCGCCGGGGACGGCCCCAAGCGTGAGATGCTGACGGAGGAGCGGATGGCACGGCTCTTTGGCATCGAGGTCGAGCTAGC
>SCQY01000318.1 GCA_004298665.1 bacterium
TCCTTGTCGATGCTCCACGAGAGATCGGTCGTTCCGATGACGCCGCTGGCACTGCGGACGAAGAGGCGCACCGTGTCCTCCACGGCCAGTCCCTGAATGCGTTTCGCCTCGAAGATCTGGACGTCGGTGAGCGCCCCCAGGAAGTAGCGCAGGATGTCCACGGCATGCGTGCCGTTGTCGATCAAGACGCCGCCCCCGCTGAGCTTGGCGTCGCTATTCCAGCGTTTCGACATGTCCACGCGCGACGTGAAGGCATTTTCGATCAGTACGATGTCACCGATTTCCCCGCTGTGAGCCATCTCGCGAGCGCGCCGGACGTCGGCGACGTAGCGGAATTTCGAGGCCATCGTAAAGAGGGATCCGCTCGATCTCGCCGCCGCGAGAATGCGCTTGGCGCTGGGAACGCTGATCGTCAGCGGCTTTTCGCAGAGTACCGCGATCCCGCGGTTGAGGAAGTAGACGGCGATCGCCTCATGCGAGCAGGGAGGCGTACAGATGATGACGGCATCGAGCTGCTCGGTAGCGGCCATCTCCTCGAAAGAAACGTAGGGCGTGGCGCCGACGCGTTCCGCGAACGCCACGGAAGCGGCGAGATTGATATCGCATGCGGCTACCAGTCTCGCCCTATTGAAACCGGCGAATGCAGCTTCATAGGACTTTGCGATGCCGCCGGTACCGACGATCGCAAAGCGTAGTGCGCGCAGCATCATGATCCCCCCGCGCGGAGCGTTGTGACGGACGTGCGGATCGCATCGGCGATGAAGTGTACGTCGTCGCTGGTGAACTTATCGTTCCAAGGAATGACCAGGATGCCGTCGAGTGCCTCGAACGTGCCTGGGAAGCGCTCTGGAGTGTAGTCGAGCGCCTCGGGACGTGCCAACGTGAACGGAAAGCCGCTCTTTCCGAAGGTCCGGCGCTGCTGGAATATCTCGCACGCAAATGCCGGCTTCTGGATGTAACGCGGCACCGTGAAGATATCGTAATCGCGGAGTAGGCGCGCAACTCCCGATACGCCCTCCGGTACGGCTTCAGGGTCCACGCGGATGCAGTATTTCCAGTAGGTGTGGACACTCTTGGGGCCGACGTGCGGGACGGTGACGCCGGGAATGTCGCGCAGCAGGGTGTCCAGCTCGGCGGCCAGCTCGATCCTGCGGCGCGCCACGCCCTCGAGCTTATCGAGCTGAGCAAGCCCCACCGCGCCGCACAACTCGGACATGCGGTAGTTGAGAGCCAGGAAGTAGTGGTCTGGATGCGGATCGCCGTATCCCCAAGCCTTGTTGATGAACAGGAAGATACGCCGCGCCAGAGCATCATCGTCTGTCACGACCAGGCCGCCCTCGCCGGTTGTGATATGTTTGCCCTGCTGCAGGCTGAAGGCGCCGATGGCCCCGAGCGTTCCGATGGGGTGACCGTCGTAGCTTGCCATGAAGGCCTGGGCGCAATCCTCGATGACCGGGATGCCTGCCGATTGCGCCAGCTCGACGATCGGGCCCATCTCGCACGGATTGCCGAAGAGGTGGGTGACGATGATGGCTTTGGTGCGTTCGCTGATGCGCGGCGCGATCGTTTCCGCCGTGACGTTGCACGTTCGCGGGTCGACGTCGGCGAAGACCGGGATCGCCGTCTGGTAGATGATGGGAGCGAGGGCGCCCATGTCCGTGATGGCCGTGGTGATGATTTCGTCACCGGGTTCCGGATCGATCGCCGCGACGGCACAGTGGACCGCTGCCGAGCCCGATGCGCAGGCGAAGGCGTGCTTCACGCCGAGCATGCTTGCGAAGCGCTCCTCGAGCGCCTTTACGAATCGTCCCTTGGTACTGGTCAGCGTTCCGCTATGGATCGCCTCGCTGACCGCCGCGATCTCCGCTTCGCCAAGATTGCGCCCGGAGGCGTCTTGATCGGATGGCAAGTGGATCCTGCGGATCGTGGTGTCTGTCATTGAGAGGCTCCTTCAGATTTTCTAGCGTGGGAGGCGGTTAGGTGCCTGCGCGCGACCGAGGCTTTGCCGACGAAGACCGTGGCCTGCCCCGCGAGGATCGCAATGCTCGCGTATTGGACCACCAAGACCGCAAGAGTGGCGGCGGCGAAGACCGTTGGAGTGACACGCAGCAGCAGCAGCGCGGCCACGATCAAAGGTAAGAGCCCCGGAATGAGGCCGGGGACGCCGAGCCAGAGCGCGGGCCGATAGGCCAGGCCCGCATGCAATACGCCCATCATATGTGTCCAGACTCGCCGCAGGTTCAGCCGTGCGGCGCCGCGCGCTCGCTCCGCGGTCCATTCCAGGCGTGCGGGAATCTCTATGACCTTGGCGCCGAGCCTGAGTGCGGCGAAGAGCATTTCGGGCATCGCTTCCATGCCGTCGGCGCTCATGTTGAGCGACGCGATGAGGGAGGCACGGTATGCACGAACCATGCACGTCAGCGTATGGAAGCGCGCATTGGTGGCCAGCGAGAGAAAACGATTGGCCTCGCGGCTGAGCACGCGCCTCTGCCAGGGCACGTTGGCTACGCTTCCGCCGGGCATGTAAGCGGAGGCGAGAACAAGGTCGGCCTCTTGATCAATGAGCGCCTCGAGCATCCGGATCCCGTACGCGGGATGGTAACTCAGGTCGGAGTCGAGCGTAATGACGTACGTGCCGCAGGCCAGGGAGAATCCCGTGCGCAGGGCCGCGCCTAGCCCGCGATTCCGTTCGTGGCGGAGAAGAATCGTATCAGAACGCCCTTCGGCGAAACGGGATGCCGCCAGGTACGTGCCGTCTGTGCTGCCGTCGTCGACGATGATCAATTCGAAGTCGTAACGGGCGCGATGGGGCTCGAGGCACTCCGCAACCGCTGCGAGATGTGCTTCCAAGACCTCACCTTCGTTGTATGCCGGAACGACGATCGACACCACAGGTGAACGCGCCGGCTTCTCGTCGGGCGCCGTTCGAATCATCGCGTCGGCCGTCATACGTGTCCTTCGGGGAGTGCACCGGCTACCGGGGGCGTGAAGTAGTCGCTATAGTCGGACCAATGGGTCTGCGTGCGATTGAGCACCACGCCCACCACGTTGCGAATTCCTAGCGCATCCATCCGTTCAACCGCGTAACGAGCCGCCCGCTCGTCGGTTCCGTTCGCCGAGATCACGAGGGCCGTGGCGTCGACCTTGGTGCTGACGATCAGGGCATCGGTAATCGGAACTAGCACCGTACAATCCACGATGACGGTGTTGTACGTATGGCGCGCCGTGATCAGCAGCTCGTCGAAGCGCGAGGATTGAAGCAGCGAGAAGGGAGTCTCGGATAGGGAACCGCTCGTCAGCGCGTCCAAGCCGCTGGAGACGTGGTGCACCGAGTCGACTAAGGTATGCGTCCCGCGCAGAACGTCGCCCAGTCCGATCTCGTTGGACTCGCCGATGCGCTGATGGAGGGTCGGCCTGCGCATGTCGGCGTCGATGAGCAGCACCTTCGGCTGTACGCCGGACAGGACGCTCGCGAGATGGAAAGCAATCGTCGACTTACCGTCGCCCTTGGAGGGGCTGGTGATTGCCAAGGTACGGATACCATCTTCCGATCCAAGATGCAATGCCGTACACAGGTGGAGGAGGGCCTCGAGCGTCATCGAGCGGATCCACGGAAGCTCGCGCTGGCGATGATGCTCCAGTTCCGGCACCTGTGAGATCACTGACAGCCCCAAGATGCGCTCGATATCGCCTTCGTCGCGCAGCCGGCGTTCGAAGGCCTCCACGAGTACGATGAGCGTCGTTGCTAGGACCAAACCCAGAACCACGGCTACGGCAAGATTCACGAGGAGATTGGGCGAGACGCTGGCCGCCTCGGCACTTGCCGGCTGCACGACCGTGACGTTGCTGACGGCGGTCGTCTGCGCTACGAGCGCGTCGTTATACTTCTGTTGAAGCGCGGCGTAGACGTCCGAGGCCAGCTTCGCCTGCTGCTGTAAGCTGGCGATCGCGTTGGTCTGAGCGGGGATGCTCGCGATGATGGGGGCGTATGCCGCCTTCTGCTGACCGAGCTCGCGCAGTTGGGCTTCGTCCCCAGCGATGCGTGCCTGATATCCCGCAGCCTGCCCCTGCAATGCCTGGACGATCGGATTCGGGGCTACCGTGACGCCGCTCTCAACCGACGCGGGAAGCGCCGCGATCTGCCGGTTGAGCGCCTGGCGCTGCTCCGCTAGGGCGATGACCGCCGGGTGCTTCTCCGTATAGCGCTTGCGTGCAGCCGCCAGTTGAACGTCGACGTCGGCAAGCTCAGAGCGCAACTGAGTCAGTGCTGGATTGACTTGTGCGGTCCTGTTGTTGTCGACCGTTGCCGGCAGCGTGGCAAGTTGTCCTTGTACGCTGGCTAGGAGCGCCCGTGCCTCACGCTGATCGAGCTTCACAGCGTCCGTCTTCGTATCGATGTCTGCCTTGCGCGCGAGGACGCTCTGTGTCTGTGCGTTGATGTCCAGAATCGCATGTTTGGACTGGTATTTCGCCAGTGCAGTCGCGGTGTCGGTCTTACGACGCTCGGCCGCCGGCATCTCAGCTTTGAGAAAATCGATGGCGGTCGTCGCCTGGGAGCGCACGAATTCCCGCTGCCGCTCCACGAAAACGGTAGCGAAGTCATTGGCGATCTGAGCAGCCGTGTCGCGCCGCCGCCAGCCTGCCGAGAGCTCGAGGATCGACGTATTCACGATCGGCTTGACATGGATATGGCCGAGCAGTGCCCCCGGCGCAACGTTCAGGCCCAGGTCACCGGAAACGCGCGCGGCTACCCCTTCCTGCTGCAGCAGCGCTGCATATGTCTCCGTCGACTGCGCACTGGTAGCTATGGCCAACGCGTTGAGAATCGGCAGCATCGTGCCGTTTTCTTGATTGTTGCCGGTGTTGGATCCCGAATTGCCGCCCACGAAGAGCCTGGTGGTTGCCGTATAGGTCTTGGGCACGATCAGCGTGGCGACCGTCACGAGCGCGATGAAGCCAAGCAAGATCGTGAAGAATAGACGGCGATGCCGCGCGATCGAGGAGAAGATATCCCCGATGTATGCTGCCTCATGGAAGCCGTGCTCCCGGCCGTCCTTACCGTGCGCTTTGCCCCCGGGCAGAGCCCGCTCGGCGTGGCCTGTGATGCGTGTCGTTCCGTATCTCATCATCAGAGCGTCAATCGCGTGATCAGAAGGAAGAGCGTCTGGAGAGCGCCTGTGCGGTCGGTCTTCTTCGACTGCGGAACGTAGACCACGTCACCTTTGTGCAGCACCGGATCGACCGACAGGTCCCCGTTGCGCAGCTCACGATAGAGGTCGTAACTCACGGTATTGGTGCTCCCGTCCGCCAACTGGCGCGTGAGGTGAACATTGGAGAGATCCGCCTGGGCGTTGGTGCTGTTGCCGGCTTTGGCTAATGCCATGGTGAGGCGGTCGCCTTCGCTGACCTGAACGTCGCCGGGATGATCGACGGCGCCGAGCACCTGCACGACGAGCGGCCGCGGCCCCTTGACGTAGACCACCGTGTCGGAAGCCAACGGCACGTTCAGTGAAACATCCCCGTCGACGAGCAGCTTGTCGAGCGAAACGTCCACGGGGGCAGCCCGGTCGAGACTCACGCGAGCGGTTGGGTACTCGCCGTTGGTGGATCCGAGACCGCCGGCGGCGGCAATGGCGTCCGTGAGACGGCTCGTTCCAGGAAGCGAGTACTTCCCGGGCGTCTTCACGTCACCGAGTACGAGAACGTTGTCGGCACCCTCCGCAACGATGGCGATCGTCACGGCGGGATCGCGCAAGTAGGGGCGCAGTGCCGTGGTAAGCTCGCTTGCTGCTTCTCCGACCGTCTTTCCGCCTACGGCGAGCTTGCCGATCAGCGGATATGCGATCGAGCCGTCCGGTGCGACCGTCACGGTTTGGCTGAGCGTCTGCTCGCCGAAAACGGAGATCGCTAGTTGGTCGCCCGCGTGCATGCGATAACTTGCCGCAGGTGCGGCGCATGCCGCCGTTTGTAGGTTGAAGAGCGCCGCGAGGAACAACAGGAAGCCGAGGATGGGCGCTCGCGTTGTTAGCGTAGCCACAAGCTGATTATATGTCGCGACCTCATCTCAACAACAAGGGAGCAATGGCCGCGTCCGTAGACTTATCGCCCCCATGCCCGCGGGGTCCGTGGGGCCAGCCGATTCAGGCTCCATCAAATTGGGGGGGGGCCCAAAGAGCGGGATTTCGGGGATGGGTCCAACGGCACTCACGCCTGATCTCGTGTCGCCGCCTATAATCGACGCACGCAGAGCCGAATGCGTCCGGCTCGCCTCGCAAACCAAATGGGTGACTATTTGATCGACATGCAGACACTCGAACAGGCTCTGGATTTCGCGCCACCGCAAGCTCGAACCAAACAGGCGCCGCCCTCGTACTCCAGAGCATGGGTCGTCGTGCTCGTTGCTGCCGATCTCACGATGTTTCTCCTGTCGTCGCTCCTAGCCACCGAGATCGGCTTCAAGTACTGGTATTACGGGCGATCGCTCGAGCGCATGTTGATCGGCGACGCCGTCTTCATCGTGCTCTGGCTGGGCATGTTCCAGCGACTTGGGCTATACCAGCGCAGCTGTGCGCTCTCCGTCAAGGATGAGCTGTACTACACGATTACCGCGCTGGCGCTGGGCGTGCTTCCGCAACTCACGCTGTTCACGATCGTACCGGTTATCTCGACGTCCCGCCTCGTGCTGCTGCTTGCGCTAGCCTTTTCCATCGTCGCGGTGGGAGGCACCCGCGCCGCACTCCATGGTCTGCGCACAGCGAACATGCTGCGGCGCAGGCGAAGGGTGGCGGTCGTCGGCCGCCGCGATCGTGCGGTCAGAGCCGCGGCCAGGCTCGGACTGGGAGCGAACGCGGAGTCCCTGATCATCGAGGTCGCCGACGTCGACCGCTCCGTAGGCCATGCGCATATGACCAAGGACGTCGACATCGAACGGCTACGCTGGTTCCAAGAGGCGCGCCGCTGGCGCTGCGATACCCTCATTATGACGGAGATCGTCCCATCCAGCATCATGCCGCATCTGCTCGAAGCCGCCGCGCGCGACCATATCCTCTTCGCTTTCGCGCCGCCCAGGCTAGAGCGCCATGCATACTCGCTCTCACTGCAGACCGACGGGCAGCAGGTGCTCATCGTGCCATCGCAGCTGCAAGCCTGTACGCCGCGCGCTCGCCTCATGAAGAGGCTGCTCGACGTGGCGGTGGCAAGCGTCGGCATTCTGCTGACCGCTCCGGTCTTGGCGGCCGCAGCGCTGGCCGTACGGATCGAATCCGGCGGCCCCGTGATCTTCCGTCAGGAGCGCGTTGGCCTGCGCGGACAGGTGTTCGACATTCTCAAATTTCGTTCGATGCGGGTCGACGCGGAGCGTGATACCGGAGCCGTGTGGGCCCGCTCGGAAGACGATCGCAGGACACGGGTCGGCGCCTTCCTGCGCCGCACGAGCATCGACGAGCTTCCACAGTTGTTCAACGTGCTGCGCGGCGAGATGTCGCTGGTGGGGCCAAGGCCGGAGCGCCCCGTCTTCGTAGAATCGTTCTGTAGAACATTGCCGCGCTACGACGAGCGTCATCTGGTTCGACCCGGCATTACCGGCTGGGCGCAAGTCCACATGAGACGTCTGCTCGATCCATCGGATGCTGTGGAGAAGCTCAGCTACGACCTCTACTACGTAGAGCAATGGTCCCTCTTTCTCGACGTCTCGGTTCTGTTGCAGACGACGGTCGAGGTGCTCTTCCATCGCGCAGGATAGGGAGACCCGATGAACCGTCTTCGCGTACTGCACGTGATCCAGAGCCTCAAGGGCTACGGCGCGGAGCGTCAGATCGCAACACTGCTGCCGCTGTTGCGCAACGCGGGTGTAGAAGCCGCTGCCTTGGCCGTCTATGCGTCTGGGCTCGGCGATGAGGAGTGCACGGCGCTCGGCTGCCCCGTGATCGAGCTTGGCCGGCGGACCCGTCGGGATTATTCGTTCCCGTTGCGCCTCGTACGAGAGATCAAACGCTTTGCGCCCGACGTGGTGCACACGCACATGCACGTCGGCAAGTACTGGGGGCGTATGGCCGCCATGGCGGCGGGAGTCCCGATCCTCGTTCATACGGAGCATAATCCGTGCGACGTCCGGCGTTCGCCGCTGGAACGGCTGATCGATCCCGCGCTCGGCAGCAGGACGGCATGCGTCGTCACCTTCCTCCAGGAGCAGCGCGAGGTTCTAGCCGGCGTGGACGGCCTCGCCCCCGGGCGCGTGGCGATCATACCGAACGGCATCGCTCCAGGGCCGCGCGTAACGGACGAGCAGCGGGCGGAAGGGCGCCGTCTCCTGGGCGTCCGCGACGGCGAATACGCAGCGCTGCTCATCGGACGTCTCGAGTATCAGAAGAACCAAGCACTGGCGCTGCGGGCGATCGCCGATCTGCCGCCCGCACTGCGGGAGCGTACGAAGCTGGCGCTGCTCGGCGCCGGGCGTGAAGGAGAGGCCTTGCAGGCCCTGACTCACGAGTTGGGGCTCGAGTTGCACGTCACGTTCCACGGCTACCGCAGCGACGTTGCGAAACTCTTACCGGGTGCCGACCTCGTCTTGATGACCTCGCGCTTCGAGGGCATGCCGCTTACCCTTATCGAGGCGATGCTCGCCGAGGTCCCCATCGTGACGACGCCGTGGGTAGGTGCTCGAAGCATGCTCGGTGACGGTGCCTACGGGGTGGTGGCGACGGATACGGAGCCGCGGAGCGTAGCATCGGCCATCGCATGGATCATGGAGGACGGTGCGCGCCGCAGCGCGATTGCGGGGCGTGCTCGGGAATGGGCTGTTCAGGAATACGACATTCGGCGCATGGCCGGCGCCTACCGGGATCTCTATGTCAAGCTCTGGGAGGCGCGAGCGGCAACGAACCTGCGAGCGCAGGCGGCGGTGCTATGAGAATCGCTTACGTTACCTCGCAGTTCCCGTACGGTCCAGGCGAGGCGTTTCTCGAGGCTGAGGCGGCTGCGCTCGCCGAGCTGGGCGGGGAGCTGCTGTTGGTTCCGGCCCGGCCGAAGAGCTTAGAGAGCCAGTACCCGGACTTGCACGCGCGCAGCATTCGGCTGGCGCCCTACGCTGCGCATACCCTCCTCCTGGCCGCTGGTGAGATGCTGCGCAGTCCCATACGTGCCGTGTCGCTGCTCGCGCGGTTGATTGGCGCGCGCTGCCGCCTCCCTGCAAAGCTGAAGAATCTCGCCCTCTATCCCAAGGCCCTTGCCGTGGCGAGTACATTGCGCTCGGAGCGGATCGAGCATATCCATGCACACTGGCTCTCGACTCCGTCCACCATCGCCTATCTCGCCTCGGAGCTAACCGGCATTCCGTGGAGTTGCACCGCGCATCGCTTCGACATCTTCGAGGAGAACCTGCTCCCTGCGAAACTCGCGAGCGCACGATTCGTGCGCGCGATCTCCGCGCGTAATCGCGCGCTGGTCATGGCGCGCGGTAACGGCTCGTCGGCCGAGCGCTGCACCGTGGTGCACATGGGCGTCAGGCTGCGTGGGATTTCTCCGGAGCCCGCAGAGCACGCGTGCCTACGGCTGGTCTGCGCTGCCTCACTCGTACCCGTGAAGGGCCATCGCTATCTGATCGAAGCGTTGGCCAGGCTGCGGGATCGCGGCCTTTCGTTCCGCTGCGACGTGATCGGCGACGGTCCGCTGCGCGACGCGATCGCGCAACAGATCGGCGGCCGGCATTTGGAGCCGTTCGTCCGCTTGTGCGGAAACGTTCCCCATGAGTCGCTGCTCGCGGACCTGACGGCGGGAGTCTATGACGTCGCCGTGCTCGCCAGCACGGAGTCCGGTACGGAGTTCGAAGGCATTCCCGTTGCCCTCATGGAGGCGATGGCCGCCGGCCTGCCGTGCGTCGCCACGTGCACGGGCAGTATCCCCGAGTTGATCGATGGGGAGTCCGGCTCATTGCTCGTCCCGCAGCGCGACACGTTGGCCCTTGCCGCTGCCATCGCCGCGTTCGCCGACCCCGCTCGCCGCAGCGCTGCCAGGCGCCTGGCACGGGGGCGCATCGCCCATGCTTTCGATGTTCGCAAGACCGCCGAACGGCTCTACCACATGATGAGTGCCGTATGAACGTGCTGATGCTCTCGCAGTTCTTTCCTCCGGAGTTGTGTGCCGCAAGCAATCGTAATGCAGCACTTGCCGCGCAACTGCTGCAGAGAGGCCATGACGTTCACGTGCTGACCGGGTTTCCCAACTTCCCCACGGGGATCATTCCCGCGTGCTATCGCGGCAGAACCAGCGCGTATGAGCTCGTCGAAGGCATCCGAACCACGCGGCTGTGGACGTTTGCCTCTCCTCGGCGGTCCGGTGCGCTGCGCCTCCTCAACTGGGCTTCGCTCGCCGCATCAGCGTCGCTTCATCTGCTGACGAGGCGCGAGCCGATGGACGTACTCTATGTCTCTAGCCCGCCGATCACCCTCGCGATGCCGGCGCTGGCGGGTGCGGCGCTGAGAAGGGCGCGCCTGGTGGTCGACGTGCGAGACTCCTACCCGGAGGTGGCGATCCGCATGGGGATGTGGCGGGACACCTCACCGCTCGCGCGCGTGGTGGGTGCTGTCGCGCGCACGCTCTACCGCAGAGCCGATTGCGTCATCGCCGTGACCGAGAGCGTGCGCGATGAAATCGTGGCGCGCGGCTGCGATCCTGAGAAGATTCTCGTCGCGCCCAACGGCTACGATCGGATTGAACCCAGCTCGCGTCCGCCTTTCTCCCGCCGCCCGGGCGAGTTCGTCGCGGTGTTCGCTGGAAATTTCGGACTGGCCGCCGGCCTTGACGTGATTCTGGATGCTGCCGCTCTGCTGCGCGACGACGAGCGAATCCGTATCGTGCTGGTGGGCGACGGATCGGAGTTCCAGCGCATGCGTGCACGTATCGCTGCCGAAGGGATCGCGAACGTGGAGCTGCTGGGTGCGCTAAGCCGCCCCGAAGCTATGGCGGCGCTGCGTGCCGCGGACGTCTGTCTCGTCCCGCTCAAGCGGCGTGTGGCCGACAGCCTGCCGACCAAGCTGTTTGACGCCCTCTCCGTCGGCTGTCCGGTCCTCGTCAGCGCCGATGGCGAGGCGCGTCGCTTCGTCGAAGTATCCGGCGGCGGGTGGAGCAGTCCGCCCGAGGATCCGCAGGCGCTCGCGGCGGCGCTCCGCGCGATCACGGACGCGCCAACGGAGCGCGCGGCGCGTGCCGCAACGGGAAGGTCCTACGTTGAGGATCGCTACACGCGCACGCGGAGCGTTGCGTCGATCGCCGCCCGCATCGAGAGGCTAGCCGGGCGGCCATGGGCCGCTACGAGCCGTGACGCGGAGGAAGCCAGCGCATGACCGTCGCCGCGCGCACTATCCGTAACTCCCCATTCACCGAGCTGACGGCCGGCGTAGTGGCCTCGATCTGCTCCTATGCCGCCGTTCTACCAAGATTGGCAGGATCATGACCGCAATCGACACCGCTGCACGTCCGCTCGATCATCGCACGCAGCTCAAAGATGCGTTCGCCGCGCGCACGGCAACGGTCGGCGTGGTTGGCGTAGGATACGTCGGCCTGCCGCTGGCCGTGGAGAAGGCGAAGGTCGGCTTCCACGTCATCGGTTTCGACCGCAGCGCCGAACGCACGGCAAAGATCAACCGCGGCGAGAACTACATCTCGGACGTTGTCGACGCCGAGTTGGCAGAGGCCGTCACGCATGGCTTTCTCAGGGCCACAACTGACTTCACCTCGCTGGCCCAATGTGATGTTATCATCGTCTGCGTTCCGACGCCGCTCACGGCGAACCAGGATCCCGACATCTCCTACATTCGCAACGTGGGGGCCAAGATCGCACGCACGCTGCGCCCGGGCCAGCTCATCTGCTTGGAGAGCACGACGTATCCCGGCACCACGGAGGAAGTCCTCTTGCCAGTGTTGGCCGCCAGCGGGCTCGTGGTGGGGCAAGGCTTCTTTCTCGCCTTCTCTCCCGAGCGGGTCGATCCCGGGAACAAGCGCTATACGACCAAGAACACCAACAAGCTCGTCGGCGGTGTCACTCCAGCTTGTCTCGAGGTGGCCAGCAGCTTCTACGAGCAGACCATCCTGACGGTCCTCCGGGTGTCCTCGCCGCGCGTCGCGGAGATGGCCAAAGTTTTCGAGAACACGTTCCGGGCGGTCAATATCGCATTGGTGAACGAGATGGCCCTGCTCTGCGACCGCATGCATATCAACATCTGGGACGTCATCGACGCGGCTGGAACCAAGCCGTTCGGCATCATGCGTTTCGAGCCGGGGCCGGGGGTGGGCGGACACTGCATCCCCGTCGATCCCTTCTACCTTACCTGGAAGGCGCGTGAATACGACTTCCATACGCGCTTCATCGAGCTGGCGGGTGAGATCAACTTACAGATGCCGTACTTCGTGCGAGAGAAGGTCGTGCGGGCGCTGGGCGAGCGGCGCCTAGCGCTCCACGGCGCCCGGCTGCTCGTCATCGGCGTTGCCTATAAGCGAGATATTGCGGATTGCCGCGAGTCTCCCGCGCTGAAAGTCATCGAGCTCCTCGAGCATGACGGCGCGAAGGTCTCCTACCACGACGCGTTCGTACCGCGCTGTCGTACCCGCAGCGGCGCGCTGTACCATTCCGTGGCCATGAGCGTAGAGCGACTCAGAGAGGCCGATTGCGTCGTGATCCTCACCGATCACTCGGGGATCGATTGGCGCCAGGTCGTACAGGAGTCTAAAATCGTGGTCGATACGCGCAACTCGACCCTCCATGTGCGCGCCGGAGCCGCAAACGTGGTGCTGCTATGAGTACTTCATCCATCCGTCTTGGTGTCATCGGCGCCGGCCACTGGGGAGCGAATCTGATCCGCAACTGCGCCGAACTCGGCATACTGCACGTCGTCTGCGACACCGAGCCGACGGCGCTCGACAGCGTTGAGGCCGCCTATCCTGGAGTCGTGACGACCACGGACGTGGACTGGCTGCTGAAATCTCCCATCCACGGAGTCATCGTCGCCTCGCCCGCGCACCTCCACGCGCCCCTCGCGCGGCGCGCCATCGCTGCCGGCAAGCACGTCTTCGTGGAGAAGCCGTTTGCGCTCACGGTTGCGGACGCGGAGATGGTTGCCTCCGACGCGGATCGCGCCGGCTTGGTGTCCTTCGCCGGACACGTCTTGCTCTACCACCCAGCCGTGCAACGGTTGCTCGAGCTGGTACGCGCAGGGGCAATCGGGCGCGTCGTTCATGCTCGTTCCCGGCGCATGGGGTTAGGGAGGCTGCGCGAGCACGAGAGCGTGTGGTGGAGCTTTGCACCGCACGACGTGGCCCTCGTCTTGGAACTGTTCGGCGAATCGCCCACGCACGTGACGGGCGCTCAGCATCGCGCCACGAACCATCCGCTTGCCGATTTCGCCTATGCCGATGCGAACTTCAATCGAGGCGGCTCGGCCCACATCGAAGTCTCGTGGCTCGACCCGGAGAAGTGCTCGCGTTTCGACGTTTTCGGGACTGCCGGCGTGCTGTCGTTCAATGACGCCCCCACCGGGGGCACGCTGACCTTGACGCGCTGTGCCATCGAAGAGCGGTCTGGAAACGGGCGAGTGATCCGCGGCGAGCCGCCGGAGAACATCCTGGTTCCGGAGGCTCAACCGCTGCGCACCGAACTCGAGACGTTTCTCTCGGCGATAGAGACGGGTGAGCCGACACTCTCCGGGGGCCGCCAAGCCGTCGAGGTGGTTCGCATGCTTGCTGCGCTCGACGCCGTTGCCTCCGCTCCTGCCCTAGAGGAGGTTTCCATCGCCCTATGATCACCACCGGCAGGCTTTACTTCGTACATGAATCGTCCTACGTCGACGAGCCATGCGTCATCGGCGAGGGGACGAAGATCTGGCACTTTTCTCACGTCATGGCGGAGACGTCGATCGGCCGCAATTGTAGTCTTGGGCAGAACGTACTGATCGCTTCGCGCGTGACCATTGGTGACAACGTCAAGATCCAGAACAACGTCTCGGTCTACGAGGGCGTAGTACTGGAGGACGACGTCTTCTGCGGACCAAGCATGGTCTTCACCAACGTCACCACGCCGCGCTCGCGATTTCCCCGCAACCGGCCGGAGGATTATAGAAAGACCGTCGTGCGGCGTGGTGCGACGATCGGCGCGAACGCAACCATCGTGTGTGGCGTGATGATCGGGGAATATGCCTTCGTCGGCGCGGGGGCGGTCGTCACCCGCGACGTTCCGCCCTATGGGCTGGTGTTCGGGAACCCCGCACGCCTTCGCGGCTTCGCGTGCGAATGCGGCATGACGCTCGCCGTCGAGGACGAGCGGGCTCTCTGCCGCGCGTGCGGAGAAGCGTACGCCATGCGTGAGGGGAGTCTCGAAAAGGTGGAGGCGCCATGATTCCCATACTCGATCTAACGGTGCAGTATCGAGCTTTGAAGCCGGAGATCGATGCAGTCGTCGCGGATGTTTTCGCGCACGGTCACTTCATCAACGGTCCGCACGTCCATGCCTTCGAGGCTGAGATTGCTGCGTACCTGAACGTCCCCTACGCCGTCGCGCTCAACTCCGGGACCGATGCCCTCCATCTCGCACTGCGGGCCCTCGATATCGGCCCTGGCGACGAGGTGATTACCACGCCGTTCACGTTCGCCGCGACGACCGAGGCGATCGGCATCGTCGGAGCGACCCCCGTCTTCGCCGACATCGACCCGCGGACGTTTGCCATCGATCCGCAGCAAATCGAGCGGCTCATCGGTCCGCGCACCAAGGCCGTGCTTCCCGTCCATCTCTACGGCACCCCGGCCGCAATGGAAGAGATCATGACAATCGCGCAACGCCACGGCGTGGCGGTCATCGAGGACTGCGCGCAGTCCATCGGGGCGAAAGTGGGAGTCGAGGCAACGGGCACGATCGGGGACATCGGCTGCTTCAGCTTCTTTCCGTCGAAGAACCTCGGCGCCTATGGTGACGGCGGCATGCTGGTTACGCGCTCGGAGCGCATCGCAGACCGTGTGCGGGCCCTGCGTGCCCATGGCGGGGCTGTCAAGTACCATCACGACGAGCTTGGGGTCAACAGCCGCCTCGACGAAGTGCAGGCGGCCATCCTGAGGGTCAAGCTGCCCCACCTCGATGATTGGAACGCGCGGAGGCGCGCGATAGCGCAGCGCTATACGGAGCAGCTGCAGCACGTGCCGGGCCTCGATACCCCGTCTTGCGCACTCGCGAGCCTCCCCGTGTATCATCAATATACGGTGCGCGTCGACCAGCGCGACGCGCTGCGAAGACTTCTGAGCGACGTTGGTATCCAGACGATGGTCTACTACCCTACGCCGCTGCACCTCCAGCCGGTACACGCCCATCTCGGGCTAGGACCGGGGACCTTCCCGCACGCCGAACGCGCTGCCGCCGAAGTGCTCTCGCTGCCGATCTATCCCGAACTCGATGTGCTCGATCAAGAGCGCGTCATTGCCGCTATCGCGATGGCGCGCCAAGCCACGGTCGGCGTGTGAGAGTCCTCACCGTCGTCGGCGCCCGCCCGCAGTTCATCAAGGCGGCCGTGCTGGGGCGAGCTTTCGCCATCCACGGGATCGAGGAACGCTCCGTGCATACGGGACAGCACTATGATGAAGAAATGTCGGGTGTCTTCTACCGCCAGCTCGCGATGGCGCCGCCGGCGTATGCGCTAGACGTGGGTTCTGCGCCGCACGGAGCGCAAACCGGCGAGATGATGCGCCGTCTGGAGCCGATCGTCTTCCGTGAAGCCCCCGATTGGGTGCTCGTATACGGTGATACCAACAGCACGCTGGCGGGAGCGCTGGTCGGCGCCAAGTGCGGCATCGCCGTGGCACACGTGGAGGCGGGGCTGCGCTCCTTCAACCGCGCGATGCCGGAAGAGATCAACCGCATCGTTGCCGACCACGTGGCCGACGTGCACTTTGCCCCCAACGCACAGGCGCGCGCACAGCTCGAGCGAGAAGGCATCAGCGGCAACGTGCACGTCGTTGGCGATCTCATGATCGATCTCGCGCGCGAGGCGCTCGCGCTTCTGCCGCCGCGGCCGCAGGTCCTGGATCGCTTCGCGCTCACGTCGAAGAGCTTCGCGCTCGTCACCATACATCGTGTCGCTAATACCGACGATCCGCAGGCGTTTGCGCGCATCGTCGAGGGCCTGCGCCGCCTTCCGATGCGCGTGATCTTTCCCGCCCATCCGCGCACGCGGGCCTTGACGGCGGCCTGCGGAGTCGGGGAGGGTGACAACATCGTGCTCAGCGAGCCCCTCCCCTATCTCGAGTTGATTGCCCTGCAACGCCATGCGCGCAGCGTGCTCACGGATTCGGGGGGGATTCAAAAGGAGGCGTTGGTCCTCGAAACGCCGTGTACCACGCTGCGCGAAGAGACCGAGTGGGACGAGACGCTGGAGAACGGCTGGAATGTCTTGGTGGGAACGGACCCCGCAACGATCGCTCAAGCCGCTCTGCGGGAGCCTCCCGCGATGCCTCCCGGCGGGATCTTCGGTGAAACGGTGGGCTGCGCGGAACGCATCGTCACGGTGCTCGCGCGGCCCTCTGCCGCGCGCGCTCGTTCAACGCCACGAGCCGAAGCTGCGCCGCTGTCGCGATAATGAGCCAAGCGTACTTGTACGTAAAGAGCCCGATGAACATCGAGACGAAGATGAGCGCAATGAGGGCCGCCTCCATCATGACGCGATCTTCGTAACGCGGGTGGTCGCGGCCGATGATCGCGAGATCGCGGAACGTCGCTACGAAGAACCATGCCAAGAGCACGATACCAATGACGCCCAGCTCCACGCCGATCTGCACCAGCAGGTTATGCGGCGGGCTCGACCACCCGTAGGGATATCCCTGGCGCGTCTTGAGGTAGTAGTCGTTGTAGGCGGTGCTGAAGCTGCCCATACCGTATCCCGTGAGCCAACGGTGTTTGAACGCCTCGAAGCCGACGGCCCAGATCGATAGGCGCCCTGCGCCGCCGGTTGCGATGGCTTTGCCGAAGCGAAGCCACAGGGACGACTGTACCAAGAGCATCGCCGCGAGGCCGCAGGCCGCGACGATGGCCATCTCGAGGCGGTAACGCGTGCGCCATAGGTAGTAGACGACGATGACGCCGACGCCGAGGAGCGCCTCGCGTGAGGCGCTGAGCGCCACGGCAGCGACCATGAGCGCAATGCCAACGATGCCCGCTGTTTTGCCCAACAACCAGCGGGTGCGTAAGGTGAACATCGTCACGATGGCGATTGGAAAAAGCAGCGCGTCGGCAAATTGGTTGGGATCGATCGTGGCGTTGCCCGCCTGAATGACCAGCCGCGCCGTCAGAAGGTTCCCCGCAACGTCGAACGGCTTGCCATAGAACTGGTGGATGCCGTATACGGCGGCGGCGATGCCCCCGACCGCCGTTGCGCCGAGCAGCCAGCGGAACTCCCGCAACGTCACGGGAGTCGCGGCCAGCGCAGCGTAGAGCAGGGCGAGGCTGAGGTACTGCGGCAGGGCTGCGATGGTCTCGGTGCCGCTGGCGGCCCAGTAGGTGCTGGCCAGAGCCCAGCTGAGAAAGGCCACCAGCGCATACGTCGCGTGCGAAGGAAGCGCGATGTGCTTGACTCGCAGGCACCAGAAGATCACGGCGAACCCGGAGAGAATGCCCAAGACTTTCGTCAGCGTGCCGAACGACGAGATGAGCAGCAGATTGTCGAACGGAACGAACAAGACGTAGAGCGCATAAGGAAACAGCAGCGGACGCTTGAGGGCAGCATAGGTAGCCAGCGGTACCGCGACGACGGCGACGGCGAGCGCGATGCGCGTCGTCGATCCTTTTGCCAGCAGCAGCGCGCAAAGCACGATGACCGCAGCCATCGCAAGCGATACGGCATCCAAGCGAGGTCGCGTAAATCCTTTGACCATAGCCGTATCCTTCCCAATCCGGCTCCATATTTGAGCGTTATTTCTTGCACTGGGATGAAGCGACCAAGCCGAAGTCACACTATGGGACCAACGTCCTAATACCGATAGGGTCCGAGTACCCTATGCGTGAACGCCGCCCGCCGTACCTCACACTCGCACGGAAGGCGGCTTATGCCTCTCTCTTGTATCTCACGTTGGATGTGCATGTTGGCACTCTCGTTCGCGGCGGCAGCTATGATGAGCGCGTGCGGCGGCGGTGGCGGCGGCGGAAGTGCCGCATCACTGCTGCCGATCTCGCAACCGGGCATCGTTGCCCCACGTCCATCCGGCGCACCAAGCGTCCAGCCACCCGCGAGTGCCGGCGGGACCGCTACGTTTGCCGGCTGCCCGGTCTTCGCGGCCGGAGGATGGTACAACAAGCCCGTAGCGGGTGCGCCGGCCGATCCAAACAGCGCCGCTTACATCAACGGTGCCGTAGCCGCGGGAGCCACCGGCGGCTTGGAGATGTACTTCCCTTCCAGCGAGTACGTCAACATCGCCACCGGCGGCACCCCGAAATTGGCCGTTCATCAGAAGGTGTCGTATCATCAGTTCCCCGTGCCGTACCCGTGGGCATCGAGCTTCAAGATCGAGCCCGCCGGCGACGGCCACGCCGTGGTGCTCGACACGGCAACATGTCACCTCTATGAGTCGTATGGCACCGTCTACGCTGCTTCGACCAATACGCTCGCAGCCTATAGCGGCGCCAATTGGGACCTCAGCAAGCCGTTCGCTCAGCTTCCGGCGGGGCAGCCCTCGGCCATGGCGGCCGGGCTCTCCATCTTCGCCGGCATGGTGAAGTGGGAAGAAGTACAGACAGGATCGATCCATCACGCGCTGAACATCGCGATCCCCGCCGGGACGGCATGCTACCGCTGCTATACGGCGCCCGCTAGCGCATCCGAGAGCTACACGTACAAGGGCAGCAGCGCCTACCAGATTCCCTACGGCGGCCACTTGCGCTTGAAAGCTTCGTTCAACGTGTCGGCTCTGGGCCCGCAAGCGCAGGTCGTGGCACGGGCCCTACAGACCTACGGCGCCTACATGGCTGATACGGGCTGCTGCATGGAACTGTGGCAGGCAACGCCGCTGGACGGCAACGACGCCCACTGGAATCGGAGCGATATGGCCACGCTGGGCGCGATCAAGCTCTCTGATTTCGAGATCATGCCGGTGGGGCAGGTCACCCGCTACTGAGGCGTGAGACGTCTGAGCTCTCTCAACTCCGAGCCGTAGAAGTGCGCCGTCGAGAGCGTCTCGTAGTGATCGCGCACGTAACGCTCGAGGGTATCGCAGCCGAAGTCGATGTTCAACGCACGGCAGTATTGGCCGGTGACCAGCCAGAGCGTACGGTGATCGCCGGGGATGCGTGCAAGCTGCGCCGCGATCTGCGCTCCGTCATGGAGCACGAAATGATCGACGTTGTAGGAACGGAAGTCGACTGCCGTTGGGATAGCGACGATGGGGTTGGGCCCGCGGTAGTAATACGCGAGCGGCACGGCATTCTCGGCCTCGAAGACGAGGATGGGCTGAGCAGGCCGCTCGCGGGCCTCGAGATACGAGGTGAGCCGCGCCCAGTCACCTACCTTTGCCATTGGGCGGTAGGTTGAGACGAGGGTGACGGCGCTCGAGGCGAGGATGAGGAGGCCGACGGCCGCAACGGCGCGCCCTCGCACGGGTTCATGGAACATCGTCGTAGCCGCGAACGCAGTCATCACCGCGGGGAGGAAGAGCGAGGCGGCGTGACGGTTGAGGATATGCTCGCCGGCGGCGAAGACGACGAGTGAGAAGAGCACGAATGCCGACGCGAGCATGAGCCCGATGAGAACATTGGCCTTCGCGCCCGCGTGGCGGCGAGCCGCAAAGGCCCATGCCAGTGCCCCAATGACCAGCGCCGCGTAGAGGGCTTTGTGATGAGGAAGCACGGTCAACGGCACGACGTACTGTAGCAGGATCTCCGCCAGCGTCGTTGCCGGAGCCAGCGGCGTGTGCGGAGCGATGAACGATCCCCGGAAGTTGGCGAGTTGCGCAGGAAGAATGCGAAGCATCGGCGCGAAGGCCAGTGCCGCGATGGCCCCGACAGCGGCGTACGTGCGCAGTGCGCGCCAGCGCCGCCACAGCATGAGCACCAGCCCTTGCGCGACGATCAGGACGAGCAGGTAGTACTGTGTATAGGCGGATATGACACATAAAACGGCATACGCCGTCAGTGCGCCTCTCGGCGGCCGGGGAGCGAGAAAGGCGTCGTAGAAGGTGAGGAGCAGCAAGGTGGAGAGCAGGATCACCAAGGCGTAGAGGCGGATCTCCAGCGCTGTCCAGATCAAGAATGGGTTGAAGGCGACCGCTGCCATGATCCATGCCGGCTGCACGTCCGGAAGGTAGCGCTGCAAGACCTTGGGAAGCGCGTAGACCACGGCGGCCGCGCAGAGAACGGAGAAGAGGCGCGCTACGAAGTACGAAGAGCTCATCGCGCGCCAGAGCACCATCAGCGCGAAGTAGAGCGGTGCATTCTGCTCGAAGAAGATCGCTTGGTGGACGGCGTGGCGTAAGCTTCCCGCGGTCGAAGCCAGCGTGTAGGCGTCGTCCTGCCAGACGTTGAGAGCGTACGCCAGCGGTACCGTGATCGCAAGCTGGGCAAGGACCAGTACCAGCGTGAGCATCGTCGCCATGTGTTGCCGGCTGCGCGCTTGGGTAGTCCAACCGTCGGCGATCGTCGTGCGCTCGGACACTCTCAGAGTCTACCAGGTCAGGCATCCGCACGTCGAGTCCATACCCGCTTCGCAGGGACGATTGGAGCATTAGCCCCGCGCGCTGGAGCGGGCGTCCTGCGTATACTAGCCGGAGATGAGAACGCCGTGGTTCGCCGTCGTTGCGCTGGGTTTCACGTTGCTCGTGGCAATCGAGGGTCATCGCGGCGGATTGGAGCAGGGAAGCTTCAAAGCGTTCTACTGTGCGGGATCCGCGATCGCGAGCGGGGCGAACCCGTACCTGGTCGAGCCGTCGCGCTCCTGTTATCACCGCGTCGATACGACGACGCATATTGCGCCCGGCGGCGTCGAGCCGGCGCCGTTGCCTGGCTATGCGCTTGCGCCGTTCGTCCTGCTCTCGTCGCTGCCGGTTCGCACTGCTCAGGCGCTCTTCACGGTGCTCCTGATTGCGGCGCTCATCACCTCGGCATGGCTGATCGGCAGCCTCACGCGCGTGCCGTACGCGGTTGTGCTGCTCGGCCTGCTTCCGTTGGGCTACCTCAACATCGCCTATGGCGAGATTCCGCCATTACTGCTCGCCGCGCTTACGGGCGCGGGGTATCTCCTGGCTCGCAGGCGGTGGGCCTGGGCCTCGGTCGTGGCGGCGGGATCGATGATCGAGCCGCATGTCGGGCTGGCGGCGTGCCTGGCGATGTTCCTGTTCGTCCCCCGCTGCCGGTTGCCGCTGCTGCTGTGCGGCGTCGCATTGGCGGCGTTGAGCGTCGCTACGCTCGGCATTGCGGAGAATTGGGCCTATCTCGGTGCCGTTCTGCCGTCGCAAGCGATCGCCGAGCTGGTCGCCAACGATCAGTACAGCCTCAGCCGGATACTCTCGATCGCCGGCGTGCAGGACCGGACCGCATTGCTGCTCGGTTCGCTCTCGTATGCCCTCATGCTTGCGCTTGGCGTCATGCTGGCGCGTAGACTCGCACGAAGGCTGAAGGCGCCGGAACTCGTGATATGGTTCCCCGCGGCTGCGGTACTGTTCGGCGGCACGTTCGTCCACGACGTGCAGATGATCGCGGCGCTGCCGGCGGCGTTCGCCCTTGCGGCGCGAGCCAGGCGCTTACAGGCGCTCGCTTATGGTGCGCTCGTCGCTCTCGCCTTTGCGTGGACGCTGTCCGCCGGGCGGATGGAGGTCCTACTCTCGATCACCTCCTCCGTTGCGATCGTGGCATTGGGCCTTGCGGGCGCGCCGCACTGGCGGCGGCTGACGGTCGCGCTCTCGGCGGGCGTCGTTATCGCTGGCGCTCTGTTGATCGCGCAATACCTGGTGGGCGCGGACCCTGGCCACGCTCGTAGCGCGCTGCTCACCGCGTCTGCCTCGATGCCGGATGCATTGGCCTCGGTGAATTGGGGCGCCTACCTGCGGGCGATGCCAACGCTGAGCACACCGTCCTTGGGAATTGAGTTGCTCAAGCTGCCGACGTGGGCCGCGCTCATCACCCTTGTGATCGTCGCCTCTAGGCAAGCGCCGAGGGAGGCGAGGGCATCGTGAAGCGGTGACCGTGGCTCAAAGGGATGCAGCCGCCTGCCCCGCCTGCTGCGGCAGCTCGGTCGTCGCTCGTTGCGCGTGCGGATACCGGTATCTGCGTTGTGCGGAGTGCGGCCTCCAGTTTCTCGACGAAGTCCTCGGGCGAAGCCAAGCGCTCCAACTCTATAGCGATGACTATTTCTTTGGAGGCGGCGCGGGGTATCCCAACTACCTTTGCGAGGCGGGGATACTGATCGATCGCGGTCGCCGCTACGCGCACATCGCCGAACGCTATGCTGCGGCGGGGCGCATGCTGGACGTGGGCTCCGCCGCCGGGTTTACCCTGCGAGCCTTCGCCGATGAGGGTTGGAGCGGGATGGGCATCGAGCCCAATCGTACGATGGCTGCCTACGCGAAGGACGTGCTGAAGGTCGAGATCGTCGTTGGCTCGCTCGAAGAGTTTCATACGCACGAGATGTTCGATCTGGTGACCATGCTCCAGGTGCTGGAGCACGTGTTCGATCTGGACGCCGCGCTGCGAAGCGCGGCGGAAGCGACCAAGCCGGGGGGCCTCTGGCTGATCGAGGAGCTCGATGGTGCGAGCCCGATGGCACGTCTCTTCGGCTCGCTCTGGCACGGCTATAGTCCCCCCAGCGTTCAGCGTATCTTCAGCCCCGCGGCGCTGGGGCATCTGGCGAAACGGCACGGTTTCGAGCGCGTGGCCGCCGGACGCCCGATGCGCTGGGTTTCGTGGGCACATGCCACGTCGCTGCTGTCGTACAAGGCGAGCAAGGGATGGATGAACGCTCTGGTCGGCATCGCCGCTCGTCTGCTCCCGGACGAGCTCACGCTGCCGTACCCTGGCTGGGATCTCCAGTGGGCCCTCTATCGCAAGGTCCGATCGACCTCTAGTGCCCGGCGATGAGACGCGCTCCCGTGGCAACGATGATCGCGGCGGGAACGAGCGCGAACTGCGAGAGAAGCATCCCGGCGATCGTGGTCAGCGAGAGATAGGCGACGAGGGACTTCACATCGTCCATGGGCCGCTGACCCTTGGCTGCCTCATCGGTGATGAGGGCTGATCCAGGATCGACGATCAAGGTGAACGCGATCATCGCAAAACCGTTGACCAGCCCGCTCGAAAGCAAGGCGGTGCGCGCGGCGGCGGGATCCAGCACGCTGGCGTAGGTGGCGCCAACGACGCCGATGGCATAGACGCCGGAGACGACGACGTTGAAGAGCAGCAAATTCTTCGGAACGCGACGCAGCGAGAGGCGCCGCAGCGCGGTGATGGACGGCCGTTTGATCGATCGAGCAACGTCTGCCCCGATGCGCAGCTGGAATATCCGCAGCATGGCTCTGGGCACCGAGCGGGTGCGCTCGAACGAAGCGATGCCGCGCATGAACAGCATCAGGAACGTCGGAAGAAGCGCCGTGCCTGCGGCGGCGCCAAGCGTGCCGGCGAAGACGATCGAGCGGAGCTGCCATTCGAAAGTGCTCACCGCGGGGGACCGCGACGATTCGGCTGCCAGGGCGTACGCGGCGGCTCGGTCTGAGAGCGATCCCAGCATCGGCGTATAGAAGAAGGTTGCCACCCGGCTGGCCGTCATGAAGAGGTTGAAGAGCGAGATCGCCGTGGCGATCCTTCCTGAAAGTGCCCCAGCCAGCCGTGCGGCATAGGCTCCGATGAGCAGACACTGTACGACGAAGTTCAGCAGTATCGCCGCCAGGAGTTGCCAGGTGAGGAAGTGCGCAGAGGCATCCATCCCTGTGCATCGTGCCAAAACCGGAGTGAGGCCGGAAGGGCCGAAGTGCCCCTGCCCCACCGGCGATCGGGCCGAGCCTGCCGGCCGGCAGGGCAGCCCGGCAGGCGCCTCCGGGGCCTTGTCACGGCCGAAATGGCGGTGATATACTAGGCGGGCTCTCCGAGCGGGTTTCCCCCGCCACGGCCTCCGCTTGCGCGGAGGGAGCTCTTGCCCGGCCTGGCATGGCCGGGTCGTCCGGGGCCAACAGGCACCGGCGTCCAAAGGAGTACCAGTCAGTCTTGGCAACCGCGTACGAAATCTGCTACATCCTGCGCCCGACCCTCGAAGAGGGAGACGTCGAGACGCGGGTCACTCAGTTCGCCGAGCAAGTCACGAAGAATGGCGGCTCGGTCGGTAACGTCGAGCGCATGGGTAAGCGCCGCCTTGCGTACGAGATGGACGATCTCCGCGAAGGGTATTACGTCGTGATGAACTTCACGTCGGACGCGGCCAACGCGAAGGAGCTGGAGCGCCAGATGAAGCTCTCCGACGACGTATTGCGCTCGATGATCATTCGTACCGACGCGTAGGCCCACGCA
>SCQY01000319.1 GCA_004298665.1 bacterium
TCGAGGAAGTCCGCCATCTCGAGAATCTCGATGAACTCGTCGAGATTCTGGCGGTAGCGCTGCCGCGGGATATCGTAGATGGCGCGCAGCAGGTCGAACGACTCCCGCAGCGGGAGGTCCCAGTAGAGCTGGCTTCGCTGGCCGAAGACAACGCCGATGTTGCGCGCGTTTTCGCTGCGGCGCCTCCACGGGACCAGGCCTGCTACTTCGACAACGCCGGACGTCGGCACCAAGATCCCCGTCAGCATCTTGATCGTGGTCGACTTCCCCGCCCCGTTGGGGCCGATATAGCCCACCAGCTCGCCTGCGACCACGTTCATCGAGACGTTGGAGACGGCTACGGTCTCGCTATAGACCGGCGAGAACAGGGCGCGCAAGGCGCCGCCGATGCCGGGGCGGCGCTGCGGCCGGCGGAAGACTTTGCGTAAGTCGCGTGTGCGAACGATCGGCTCCATCGTAGGCGCCGGTCTTTGGCAGGCACCGAGGGAGCCACCTGCGGAATCTGTTGCCATGATCGTCGCGTTCGCTCGACAATTCGGCAGCGGTTCGAAACGGGTCGCGGCCGCCGTTGCCCGGGAGCTGGGATACGCGCTGATCGACGATCAGCTGCCCGAGTCGGTGGCGATCCGCCTGGAGACGAGCCCCGAGGACGTGCGTGGGCGCGAGGACCGGACGGAGTCCTTCGGTGAGCGGCTGCTGCGCTCGCTTCAAGCAGGCACGCCGGAAGTCAACGCCGCGCTCCGCAGCGCCGACGATGAGGTGATTTGCGAGATCGAGCGCTTGGTGCGCGAATATGCCGACCGCGGCAGCTGCGTCATCATCGGCCACGGAAGCACGCAGATCCTGCGCGAGCGTTCCGACGTCCTCACCGTGCTGGTGCGCGCCCCGCTCGAATGGCGGGCGCGGCGGGTTGCCGACTGGTGGAACGTGAGCTACGAGGTGGCGCGGGCGGAAGTAGAGCGCGTCGACCGCGCCCGCGCCGCCCACATGCTCGAGCACTACAATCAAGAGCTCATCGACCTGGACGCCTATGCCATCGTCGTGGATACGCAGGCGCTCGGCTTCGAAGCGGCGTCGGCAGCCATCGTGGCCGCGGTGCAGGCAAAGACGGCGGCATGACGGAGCCTGTCCGTATCCCGATCGAAGCGGAGGAGCCGCCGCTGCAGCAGCGGGTCAGCGCCTTCGAGTCGCTGCGCTTTCGCGACTTCCGCTTGCTTTGGAGCGGGCTCTTACTCAGCAACCTTGGCGGCTGGATGCAGATCACGGCGATGGGTTATCTGGTGGCGACGCTCGCACCCCAGCCGAAGCTCGCGCCGCTCTACCTTGGACTGGTGGGCCTCTCGCGTGCCGTCCCCGTGATCCTCTTCTCGCCGCTCGCGGGCTTGGCTGCCGATCGCCTCCCTCGCAGGCGCGTGCTGATGGTCACCAATGTGACGATGCTCGTGCTCTCGGCGCTCCTAGCTGCCGTTACGTACACGCATCGTGTCAATCTCGGCGTGGTTCTCGCGATTTCTGCCGGCTTGGCTGGAGCATTGTCGTTCGACTCCCCGGCGCGCCAGAGCTGGGTGCCGATTCTCGTACCGCGGCCGCTCGTGGCCAGCGCGATCGGACTCAACAGCGTCGCCTTCAATCTTCCTTCGGTGATCGGTCCGGCACTAGCCGGACCCCTGATTGCAACGGTCGGCGTAGCCGGATGCTTCGCGGCCAATGCTGTTTCGTTTCTCGCGGTGGTCGTGGCCGTCGCCTTCATGAGCGACGCGCCGCCGTCGTTTTCCCGTAAGGAGAACGCGATCGAATCGATACGCGCGGGTCTGCGCTTCCTGCGGGGACATCGCGTACTACGCTGGATCGTCGTCTACCTGATCGCCTCGGCCCTGTTGGCGCGCCCGTTCTTTCAACTCTTACCGGACTATGCGCTCCACCAATTAGGAACGGGAGTCATCGGTTACACGTGGGTGGTGACGGCCAACGGCGTCGGCGGCTTCCTGGGCGCGCTCCTCGCCGCGTTCCTCGGCGGCATCCGCCGGCGCGGCGCGCTCTGGGCATGGGCGGGTGTAGGCGTAGGGCTCGGCGTAGCCGCTCTTGGGCTCACGCACAGCTTCGTTCTGGCCATGGCGGAGCTGGTGGCGATCGGTGCCCTGACGCTGATCTTCATCAATTCCAGCAACGTCTTGATCCAGACGCTCTCCCCCGACGAGATGCGTGGGCGGGCGATCTCGGTCTACTCGATGGTGCTGCTGGGGCTCGTCCCTGCCGGCGCGCTTTGGCTGGGCGCGTTGGGTTCGCTGATCGGCGTGGGGTGGACGTTCTTCGCTGCGGGCATCGCCATGGTGCTGGTCGGTGCGTGGACCTGGTTTACGAAGCCGCAAGTTCGGCGCATCTGAAAAAAAAAGCGAGGCGACCGCGCCTCGCAAGGGTTGATGGACCGGGATACCCCGGCCCTGCTACATCGCGGGGACCGCGGCCTTCTTGGCGACGGTCTTGCGGGCAGCGGGCTTACGCGCGGCCGGCTTGCGAGCCACCCGCTTGCGGGCCGCGGGCTTCTTCGCGGCGGCCTTCTTACGGGTCGTGCTCTTCTTGGCGGTGGTCTTCTTGCGTGCCGTGGTCTTGCGCGCCGTGGTCTTCTTACGGGCCGGCTTACGTGCCGTGGTCTTCTTGCGTGCCGTGCTCTTGCG
>SCQY01000320.1 GCA_004298665.1 bacterium
CCATGTCCGGCGAGCAGGGCCGTGGCATACGCGCCGATCCCCATGAATGCCGCTTGCGCCAGCGACACCTCGCCGGCGGCGCCGACGAGGATGCCAAGACCAGTCGCAGCCAGCGCATCGATCGCGACGACCACGAAAAGGCCGGTGACATAGCCGTTGTGAAAGAACGGAATCGCGATCAGCAACGCGACCGCGATCACGCTAAACGCGTTGCGCACGGTGGCCAAGAATCCCCTCCGGCCGAGCGAAGAGCACGGCGATCAGGACGACGAAGGCGATGGCATCCTTGCTCCCTGAAGGGAGAAGCCCGCTTCCCACCGACTCGACCACGCCGAGCAGGAGGCCGCCGATGACGGCGCCGGGGATACTGGAGATTCCACCGAGAATCGCGGCGACAAATCCCTTAAGCCCCAGTGCCAATCCCATGTTGTAGGTTGCCAAGGTAATCGGTGCGATCGCTACGCCCGCGATACCGGCGAGCGTTGCTGAGAGCACGAACGCGAACGCCCCCATCGCTAGCGGGTCGATGCCCATCAAGCGCGCGGCTGGGCGGTCCATGGCAGCGGCGAGCAGGGCGCTGCCCAGACGGGTGCGCTCGAAGAGCAGCCACAGGAGCCCCATCAAGACGATGACGATCCCGAAGACCCAGAGCTGCTGCGGCGCCAGGGTAGCAGCCCCAAGCAGCAGCGCACTGCCGTGACCGAACGCGGGAAGGCTCTTCGGTGAGCTTCCAAATACCAGCAGAGCGACACCGCGCAACGCAATGCTCAGACCGATCGTGATGATGATCTGCACCACGATCGAGCTGTTCGCGGCGCCACGCAGTGCGGCGTACCACGCGACGAGTCCCACCAGCGCAGAGAGAGCGACCCCGGCGAGAAGGGCCAACGGCAGCGGGACAGCGGCGGCTACCAGCGCCGCCGCTGTCATCGCCCCACACATGGCGAACTCACCTTGAGCGAAGTTTATGATGCCCGTGACGTTGTAGATGACCACAAAGCCGACGGCAACCAGGGCATAAATGGCGCCGGTCGCCAGGCCGGACAGCAGAAACTGCTCCACGTTCTTACTTGCTCTCGACCAAATGCCACTGTCCGTTGCGGAACTGGGCAATGACGAGATCGTTGATGGAGAGACCCTGGTGATCCTCGGGCGTTACGTTATAGACCCCGGAGAGGCTGACCAGATTATGTACCTTCTCGAGCTGATCGCGGATCTGCGATGGGTCGTCTCCGCCCCCATTCTTCATCGCCGCCGCGAGCAAACGCATGGCATCCCCGCCGAACGCAGCGATCGCATCGGGATCGTCATGATAGCGGCTGTCGTACTCCTTGGTGTAGCCGGCGAGCAGTTTCTTCTGCGGATCGTTCGCTGGAAGCTGCGAGCCCACGAGGATCTTCGTGGTGACGATGTAGACGCCGTTCGCGGCCTTCTTTGCCAGCTCTGTGAAGGCGTTGCCTCCGGCTCCTTGGCTGAAGACCGGCGCCTGGGACAACGAGAGCTGGGCGGCGTCCTTGGCTACGATGGAGGTTCCCGGCGGAATAGCCCAGACGACGAGCGCCTGCGGCTTGGCATCACGGATATTGGTGAGCTGAGCCGTCACATCCGAATCGGTTGCTTCGAATTTCTCCTGGTCGACGATCTTCAAGCCGTAGCGCGGCGCTACCGCGCTGAATTGCTTGACGCCGGAATCACCGTAGGCGTTGTTGACGCTAATGAAGCCGATGGATTGAAGCTTCTTCTGAGCGAGGAATCGCGCTACCGATTCAGCGACCACGGAGTCGTTGTGGGGCGTCTTGAATACCCAATGGCGATCGCCCACAGGGGTAACGATGGGGTTAGCCGCTCCATCGGAAATCAGCGGGACCTTCGCGGAGTCCATGTACTTGAGCAGCGGCATCGTCGTCGGGCTGGTTCCGCCGCCGATGACTGCCGAGACGTGGTCCTGCTCGACCAACTGC
>SCQY01000321.1 GCA_004298665.1 bacterium
CGCCTCCAATAGGAGCTCGGCGCTGCGAGCATCTTCGGGGTAGGAGGCCACGCCGATCGAGGCGCTCACCTCCGCGCCCAGCGCGCGCACCGCGCCGCGAATGCGCTCGGCACGTTCGACAGCCGGCCCCTTGCCCTCGTCGAGCAGGGCCAGGCAGAACTCGTCGCCGCCGTTTCGCGCGATCAAGGCCGGCGTGTCGGCGCAGCACTCGCGCAGCACGCGCGCCACGGCACGCAGCAAGCTGTCGCCGGCGGCATGGCCAAGACGGTCGTTGACGCTCTTGAAGTGGTCCGTATCGATGAAGAGCAGCGAGAGTGTCGCGAAGCGGTCGTGCGCCGCGGGAGCCAGTGCCCGCGTCAGCCGCAGACGAAAGGCACGCGGCGTCAAGAGCCCCGTCAATCCGTCGGTGATCGCCTCCGTAACGTGGTGCTCGATGCGCGCGGCCGCTTCCAGCGCCCCGGCGCATGCGGTGCTCAGCAGCGTGGCCAGCTCGATGGCTTCGGACGGCGGCACCGTGGCGAGTCCGCCGGCGTAGAGCACGCCGCGGAGGCGGTCGCGGTGACGGATGGCTAGCGCTAGCGAGCGCTGCTCCTCCGGCACCAGCGGGCGCAGCGCACCGCGGCCATCGCTCAAGACGTGCGTGCATCCGGTGCGCGCCGCCGCGGTGACCACGTTCTCCACACCGTCGCGCTGGAGGCGCACGCCTCGCCAGGCCGGCGCCGTGGGGCCCCAGCCGTCGACGCAAGACAACAACTCACCATCGGCGCGGAAGTAGAGCAGCAGGCGCGCGGGAAGCAGGCGCGCCACCGAGGCGAAGAGTGCCGCGCGCGCCGCCAATCCGCCGTCGGCCGAAGCTTGCGCGACGTCGCGCACCGCATCGGCTAGCGTGCGGCTTCGCACCCGCTCTTCACGCAGACTCCTGCGCAAAATGAAGACGTGCCGCGTTATGAACACGGCGAGCGCGAGGAGTGCTAGCGAAAGGACGGCGAGCCCCGCCGTGGCCCCACCCGTTGCCATGGCGGGGGCTTCGGCGGCGGCGGCGCTACGCCTTGCTCTTGCTGGGGAGCGCTCGCGCGGGATTGCCCACGACGCGCTCGCCCGGGGCCACGTCGCGGATGACCACCGCGCCCGCTCCCGTGAGCGCTCCCGCCCCGATCTCGATAGGCGCCACGAGCGAGGAGTTGGTGCCGATGAACGCGTCGTCGCCGATCTTCGTCTCGTGCTTGTGGACGCCGTCGTAGTTGCAGGTGACGGTCCCCGCGCCGACGTTGACGTTGCGGCCGATCTGCGCGTCGCCCAGATACGTCAAGTGGTTGGCCTTGGTACCCTTGCCCAAGCGGCTCTTCTTGACTTCAACGTAGTTGCCGATGTGCACGCCGTCTTCGAGCACCGTGCCCGGGCGCAGGTGCGCGAACGGCCCCACGATCACGCGCTCGCCCAGCGTCGATTGCGTGATCACGGCACGGCGAACGATGCAGCGGGGGCCAACCAGCGCATCGACCAGCTCACTGTCCGGGCCGATCGTCGCCCCTTCGCCGACGCGCGTGCGTCCGCGCAGTGCGGTATTGTGCAAGATCGTCACGTCGCGCGCCAGCTCCACGCCGCGCTCGAGGTAGGTGGTCTCGGGATCCTCGATCGTCACGCCGTCGCGCATCCAGCGCTCGCACAGCTGTGCGTTCATGGTGCGGCGCGCGGCCGCCAGCTCCACGCGGTCGTTGATGCCAAGCGTGATGCGGTAATCCTCGCAGACTACGGGGAGCACGGCATACCCCTGCGCAACCGCCAGCGCGATGGCGTCGGTGAGGTAGTACTCGCGCTGCGCGTTGGCGTTCGAGAGTTGCGGCAGCGCGGCGCGCAGCAGCGGCTCGTCGAAGGCGTAGATGGCGGCGTTCATCTCGTCGATCGCCAACTGCTCCGGCGCGGCGTCGCGTGCCTCGACGATGGCGCGTACGCGCCCGCCGCCGTCGCGCACGATGCGCCCGAAGCT
>SCQY01000029.1 GCA_004298665.1 bacterium
CGAAGACAACCGCCGCGGTACCATCGCGTTCTTCGAGTAGACGCGGTACCTCGTACCGCAGATCCCGCGGGCCCCGCAGGCGCACGACCTGACCGCGCTCCTCGAGGAGCCGCAGCCAACTGCGCAGATCACGGGAGCTTGCGGTCACGCACTCAATCCTGCAACGTCAGAGCAGATATGCTTGAGCTCCGTGTATTCATACAGTCCGAATCGCCCGCGGCTGCGTCCCAAACCGCTGGCCTTCATCCCGCCGGACTCGGCCTCGGCAAACGTTCGCAGATAGGTGTTGATCCATACGGTTCCCGCCCGGATCTCGCGCGCCAAACGCTGTGCGCGGGCATGATCACGCGTCCAAACACCGGCTACTAGGCCGTAGCGCGTGCCGTTGGCAAGCAGCAACGCCTCCTCTTCCGAATCGAAACGCTCGAGCGCGATCACCGGTCCGAATATCTCGTGCTGTACCAGGCTCGAGGAGAGCGCGGCGCCCTCGACGATCGTGGGCGCGTAAAAGTGTCCCTTCGCGAGCACGCCGCTGCGCAGGCGCTTACCGCCGCACAGGACCGTCGCGCCGCTCTCTCGAGCCGCGTTCACAGCGGCCTCGATCTGATCGGCTTGCTGTTCCGAGATTACCGGACCCATCGTCGAGGAGGGATCAAGCCCCGGTCCCACGACCACATGCTCCGCCCCTTCCACCAAACGCGAACGGACCATATCGTAGCAGTCACGATGCACCAAGATGCGCGTGGCAGCCATGCAGTTCTGGCCGGCCGTACCGAACATCGCGCGCAGCAAGACCGGCATCGCCTTCTCGAACGGCGCGTCGGGAAAGAGCAGGTTGGGCGACTTGCCGCCCAACTCCAAGAGAACTTTCTTGATGCCTCCTGCTGCGAGCTCCATGACGCGTCGTCCCGTTGATGAGTCGCCCGTAAAACTGATGCCGTCAACTCCGGGATGCACTACAAGGGCTTCACCAACAGTCCGGCCTGGCCCCAAGACCACGTTCAGCACGCCCCGCGGAAGCTCTTCATCCGCGGCGAGGCGAACGACTTCCGCCACGGCCAGCGGCGTGAAGCTCGCCGGCTTGATCACTACCGTGTTGCCGGCGGCCAGCGCCGGCCCCAGCTCACGCGCCATGAGCAGCAACGGCCAGTTCCATGGCACGATCAACGCGACCACGCCCAATGGCTCCGGCGTTACCTCGCCGTAGACCGCCGGCGCCAGCGTCAAGCTGCGCCCCTCCAACATCCGCGCCTGCCCTCCGGCGAAGCGCAAGGCATCCGCGCTCGCCCGGACCTCCACGCGCGACTCCGCGAGCGTCTTTCCGTTCTCGCGCGTCAATAGTTCGGCGATCGGCTCGACGTGTGCTGCGACACGATCGGCCCAGCGCATCAGCACCCGGCTGCGCCGCTGCGCATCTTCCGTCCAGGCGGGACGTGCCGCCGCACAGGCGGCTTCGACGGCCAGGTCTACTTCGCGCACGGAGCCGGCGGAAACGCGATCGACGATCTCGCCCGTGGCGGGGTCGCTCACGACGAATTCGGT